>CALVUW010000008.1 GCA_944363695.1 uncultured Bacilli bacterium
GAAACATACCTCTATTTTTATTTCCCGGGAAATATTTTTTAGTGTTTATCTTTTTACTTTTTGAAGTGTTTCACGTGGAACATGTTTCTACTTTTATTTCCCGGGAAATATTTTTTAGTGTTTATCTTTTTACTTTTTGAAGTGTTTCACGTGAAACATACTTCTACTTTTATTTCCCGGGAAATATTTTTTGATGCTTATCTTTTACTTTTTGGATTGTTCCACGTGAAACATATCTTTATTTTGTTTATCAGAGAATAGTTTGAGTATTTATTCTTTTCTTCCGTTAGATGATTTTATATAAAATGATTTCTATTATCTTGAATTTTTCTTCTTAAAACTTTATAAAATAGAATTGAATATTATAAAAGAAGCTTATTCAGCTTCCTCTGATAAATAATTTTCTTTTTCAACAATGATAATACTAGCTACTTTTTGATTATCTTTCAAGTTAATTAATCTAAGTCCTTGTGTAGCTCTTTTTAAAGTCGAAATCTGATCCAAAGGCATTCTCATTATAATTCCATTATTTGTCATAATAATAAGATCTAATCGATTAGAATATTCAGGCTTAACATAAAGCAATGCAATCATTTTTCCGTTTTTCTCAGTAATATTTAAAGCTTTTACTCCTTTGCTGCCTCTATGAGTTAACCGATATTCATCTATTATAGTTTTTTTACCATATCCATTCTCTGTTACAATTAAGACTTCTTGTCCAGGATTAATAACCTCTGCTCCAATAACAATAGACCCGTCTAAATCCATACCTTTAACACCAGAAGTACCTCGACCCATTACACGAATCTCTGTTTCTGAGAATCTAACCATACGTCCATTGCTTGCACCAATTATAACTTCGTCTGATCCTCTTGTTTTACGTACTTTAATTAATTGGTCTTGTTCTTTTAAAATAATGGCTATTTTCCCACTACGACGAATATTAGCAAATTCTTGTAAACTTGTACGTTTTACTAATCCCTTTTGAGTCACAAACAATAAATATTTTGCTTCTTCATTCTCTGCTTTCAAATCTATTGTCGAACTAATGTTTTCGTCTTTTTCTAAAGATAATAAATTTACAATTGGTAAACCTTTTGATTGCCTACCATATTCAGGAATCTCATAACCTTTTAAACGATAAACCTTTCCTTTGTTAGAGAAGAATAAAATATAATCATGCGTTTTCATAGAAATAATTTGTTCTACAAAATCTTCCTCATTGGTAGTCATACCTTTGACTCCTACCCCACCACGATTTTGGCTACGATAAGTATCAGCACGCATGCGCTTGATATAACCTTTATTAGTCAAAGTAACAATAATATCTTCTACAGGTATTAAAGATTCATCTTCTATATATTCAATAGCAGTCATATCTATATTGGTTCTACGTTCATCCGCATACTTAGCCTTAATTTCTAATAGTTCTGTTTTAATAACATTTAAAATTTTCTCATCACTACTTAAAATTTCTTTTAAATTAGCAATTAAAACTAATAAATCTTTAAGTTCATTCTCAATTTTTTCACGCTCTAAGCCTGTTAAACGACGCAATCTCATTTCTAAAATTGCATTTGCTTGAATCTCACTCAAACCAAAATTGTTCATTAAACCATTTCTAGCTTCTTCATCAGATTTTGATCCACGAATTAACTTAATAACTGCATCAATATTATCTAAAGCTATTTTTAAACCTTCTAAAATATGTACTCTCTTTTCAGCATTATCTAAATCAAACTTTGTTCTACGAATAATAATTTCTTTCTGAAAATCAATATACTTTGAAATGATTTCCTTTAAATTTAATGTTTTAGGAACGCCTTGATCAAGCATTAAGAAAATAATACCATAAGACGTTTGAAATGCTGTATGTTTATATAATTTATTTAATACTACTTGAGCATTAGCATCTTTTTTCAAAGTAATAGTAATTTTAATACCATCTTTCAAATCAGAATGATAATCCGCAATTCCTTCTATTGTTTTATTATGCACCAATTCGGCTACTTTGTTTTTTAGTTCTAATGTATTAATTCCATAAGGAACTTCATTAATAATGATATATTGTTTTCCATTTTTTTCCTCTATTTGAGCTTTACTACGAACAGTAATAATACCCCGACCAGTTTCATAGGCTTTTTTAATTCCACTATTTCCTAAAATTGTCGCACCAGTAGGAAAATCAGGACCTTTAATATACTTCATTAAACCATCTATATCAATATCTGGATTATCAATATATGCTACACAACCATCAATTACTTCTCCTAAATTATGTGGTGGAATATTAGTAGCCATACCAACAGCAATACCAGTTGTTCCGTTTACTAAAATATTAGGAAACCGAGATGGCAAGATTTCTGGTTCTTTTTCAGATTCGTCAAAATTTGGTATAAAATTAACCGTATTTTTGTTAATATTTCGTAATAACTCTAAAGAAATTTTAGATAAACGCGATTCAGTATAACGCATTGCTGCAGCACCGTAACCTTCAATATTACCAAAATTTCCATGACCGTCAACTAACATATAACGATAAGAAAAGTCTTGTGCCATTCTAACCATCGCCTCATAAATACTAGAATCACCATGTGGATGATATTTACCCATAACATCTCCCACAATTCTAGCACTTTTCTTATGTGGTTTGTCGGGAGTATATCCCGATTCATACATTGAATATAAAATACGCCTATGTACTGGCTTTAGTCCATCTCTTAAGTCTGGAAGAGCTCTTGCTACGATAACACTCATTGAATACTCTAAAAATGAGTCTTGTACTTCTTTTACTATATTATTTTTTTCTAATCTATCCATCTTATCACCCCTACACATCTAAGTTTTCAACATAAGTTGCATTTGTTTCAATAAATTCACGACGTGGTCCTACTTCTTCACCCATCAATTTTGAGAAGATTTCATCGGCTGCTACAGCATCATCAACTGTAATTTGACGCAAAACACGCTTATCAATATCCATAGTAGTTTCATTTAATTCCTCAGCGTCCATTTCTCCTAAACCTTTCATTCTAGCAATGTCATATTTAGTATTAGGTGATAAAGTTGCTAAGTATTCATCACGTTCTTGTTCATTTAAAACATATTTTATTGTTTTACCATGCTTAATTACAAATAATGGTGGCTGGGCCGCATAAACATGACCAGCTTCAACAATAGGTCTGAAAAAGCGATAAAATAATGTTAATAACAAAACACGAATATGAGAACCATCCACATCAGCATCGGTCATAATAATAATTTTGTGATAACGTAATTTAGAAAGATCAAATTCTTCACCAATTCCGGTACCAAAAGCAGTAATAATAGTTCTAATTTCTTCATTTGATAAAGCTCTATCTAGCCTTGCCTTTTCAACATTTAAAATTTTTCCACGTAAAGGCAAAATTGCTTGTGTCATACTATTACGTCCTTTGATAGCAGAACCACCAGCTGAATCTCCTTCGACTAAAAACAACTCACATTCACTTGCATCTTTACTTTTACAATCTGATAATTTTCCATAGAAATTAGTGATATCCAAATCACCTTTTCGGCGTGTTAATTCTCTGGCTTTTTTAGCAGCAATTCTAGCTCTTCCGGCCGTCATAGCTTTTTCTACAATCACTTTCGCTTCATCAGGATGTTCCATTAAAAAACGCTCAAAATCCGCAGAAAAAATTCTATTACAAATACCTCTTACTTCACTGTTTCCAAGTTTTGTTTTAGTTTGTCCCTCAAATTGAGGATTAGGATGTTTAATAGAAACAATCATAGTTAATCCTTCACGAACATCATCGCCAGTTAAAGGATCATCATTATTCTTCATTAAACCACTACTCTGTGCATATTTGTTTAAAATTCTAGTTAAAGCTATTCTTACACCATCTTCATGAGTACCACCTTCTGGCGTTGTAATATTATTAACAAATGAATAAATACTAGAATTATAAGTCTCATTATATTGCAAAGCAACTTCTAACATTACATCGCCTTCTTGACCTACAATATCAATAATAGTGTCATGAATCGGTTGTTTAGATTTATTTAATAAAGCTACGTATTCACGAATTCCACCTTCATAACAAAATGTATCTTTTTTATCAGCTTCTCTATCATCATACAAAGTAATACGAAGTCCACGATTCAAAAAAGCCAATTCACGTAACCTGTTTTTTAATATTTCATAATCAAAAACAGTTGTTTCCTGAAAAATGGTAGCATCTGGTAAAAATGTAACTGTTGTTCCCGTACGATCCTCATCACAATCACCAATAAGCTTTAACGGTTCCAATGGATGTCCACCATTGACGTATTTTTGATAATAGATATGACTGTTTTTATAAACTTTTACTTCTAGCCATGTAGATAAAGCGTTGACTACACTAGCACCTACACCGTGCAAACCACCAGACACTTTATATCCGCCGCCACCAAATTTACCACCGGCATGAAGTACAGTATATACTGTCTCAACAGTGCTTTTCCCTGTTTTAGGATGTATATCTACTGGAATACCACGGCCATCATCTTTAACAGTTATACTATTATCTTTATTTATAGTAACTTCTATATGTGTACAATAACCAGCTAATGCTTCATCAATAGCATTATCAACAATCTCCCATACTAAATGATGTAATCCTCTTGAACTAGTAGTCCCAATATACATTCCAGGTCGTTTTCTAACAGCCTCTAAACCTTCTAACACTTGAATAGCCGAAGAATCATATTTTTCCTCTATTTTTTCCATAAATTTAACTCCTTTCTTCTATTACTCCATTATTCACTTGAAATACAGTAGCATCTACAAGTGATTTTCTAGAAATATTTTTCAAATCTGTAGTTGTAATTATACTTTGAATATCTTTACTAATAAAACGTAATAACTTATTTTTTTTATTTATATCTAATTCACTAAAAATATCATCTAGCAACAATACTGGATTGGTACCTTTATATTCTTTAAAAATAGGAATTGTTGCTAATTTATAAGCTAAAACGGCGCTTTTTTGTTGCCCTTGAGATGCATAAATTTTCATGTCATTGTTTTTTAGAAAAAAAGAAAAATCATCTCGATGAGGACCATACAAAGTCATTCCTGCAGCCAATTCTCTTTTTCTATTTTTAGAATAAATCTGTAACATTTCCTCAGTAAGTAACTCTGTTTCATAAGAGTGAATCATAATATTTGGAGTATATAAGATCATAAGTGACGAATCTCCTGAAATTCTTTGAAAGATATGATCAATATGTTGATTAATTTTATCAATATACATAGAGCGTAATTGGTAAATGAACACAGCTTTTTCTACTAATTTTTGTGTCAAAATATCCAAATATTTTTGATCTGCAATTTGATTAGTATATAAAATTTTAAGATATTCATTGCGCGTTTTTAAAATTTTATTATATTCATTATAGGTTACTAAATATTTTTCTGATAATTGGCTTAATTCCATATTTAATAAATTTCTACGAATAGTTGGAGAACCTTTAATTATCTCTAAATCATCTGGAGTAAAAATTACAACATTTAAATTCGAGATATACTCTGATATTTTCGAAATAACTGTATTATTTACCTTCACTGTTTTTTTATCTGTCGTTATTTCAATACCTAACCTTTTAATAGAATGTAAGTCTTGTATTTTTCCTTTAATACTAGCTTTCATTTTACCAAAACGAATCATGTCCATCTCATTACCATTTCGATAAGATTTGGTCAGAGCTAATACACTAATTGCCTCTAAAATATTCGTTTTACCAACGGCATTATTACCAATTATAATGTTCATATGTGGACTAAAGGTAATGTCTACATGATGATAATTACGGAAATTGGTCAAATTTAACTGCGATATAATCATTTTAAGTATAAAAACTGCCCATTTTATCACCTTTACCCTATTTTAGTACTCCTATACACGCATAACTATTATATCACATGAAGGACCAAAAAAACAGAAAAAAAGCATTTTTGTGCTTTTTTCGTTTATTGTTTTCTATTTCTCAATACAGATTCTAGTCTACTAGCCCTCAATAGTTGATTTTCAAATGATTTATAGGACACATTTAACCTTAGTTTCTTACCATTTTTAAATTCAACCATAGTTTGATTCAAACCGTCATCTGTTTCCTTATAATTCTTAATTTTTTGTAATGATAACCAAATACAATCATCATCTTCTGGTGAAACAGTAGGAAAAAAGATTAAATTTTGGCTTTCTTCTACTAAAATTGGTAGTTTATATCTACTATTTAAAATAGTTTTGGCCCCCTCCTTTCTTCCTGGATAGGAACTACCAAAATAGCGACAACTATAATCTAAAATAGATAATGGCTTATTTTCAATTTCATATTCATAATTTTCCTCTAATACTGTCGCTTTTCCTTCTACTTCCGGTAAAATTGCAATGGTTGCATCATTAATTTCATATTCTCTCATAAAACCTCTCCCCTCAAAATGAAATTTGTTATCAGTCTACTATATCTTACTGTCGAAATTAGAAAAAAGTAAAAAAAATAAAAAAAGATAGAAAAATCCACCTTTTTTAGTAATATTTATTAATTTAATAAGTTCTAATTGGTAAAACTAGTTGTGTTAATGTCTCATCTTCATTGCTCTTTAAAACAATTGGTTTTATTTCACCAACAAATGCTAATTCCACAGTTTCTGTGGAAAAAGATTTTAAAGCATCCATCATATATTTAGCACTGAAAGAAACTTTAATATCTATTTCATTATCTTTAGTAATATACATTTTTTCTTCTACTCGACCAATTTCTGCACTAGATGATTTCATAATTAATTTATTACCATCTGTTTCTAATGTTACTATATTTTTGTCTTTGTCACTGGTTAAAATACTAACACGATCTACTACATTATAAAAATCATTAATGTTAAAATGAATTTTTACTAATGAATCTTTAGGTAAAAGATTAGAAGTATTTGGATAAGTACCATTAATTAAACGAGATTGGAATAATAAATTTTGATATTTAAACAAAATTTTATTATTAAAAATATGAATTTTAACTGTTTCATCGCTATCATCAATAATTTTTATAAATTCCACTAAGTTTCTACTTGGAATAACAATGTTTAAATTCTCTGTAGCAGCATTTCCTAAAGAAATAACTTTTCTTGCTAAACGATATGAATCAGTAGCATTGCATTCTAGAATATTGCCAACAATATTAAAATTAATACCATTCAAAATTGCTTTATTCTCATCAATACTAGTAGCAAAAGAGGTTTGGTAAACAATTTCTTTCAACAATTCTGTGGATAATTCAATATGATTTTTACTTTCTGATAAATCTACTGTAGGATATTCACTTTCGCTAATTCCATTTAAATTAAATTCACTGTTTTCTGTGTAAATCAATATTTTTAATTCATCCACTACTTCTATATTAATATATGGATCTGGTAATTTTCTAACAATATCTAGTATATATTTTCCCTGAATAATGATACTACCTTCTTGCTTAACTTTTATAATCTCTTCATTATTACAATCAATATAAGTCTGTATTGTTATATCATTATCACTAGCTGTTAATGTTAATTTCTTTTTTGTTAAATTGAATTTAATACCTGCTAATACAGGGATTACATTTTTAGTAGATATGGCTTTAGAAACTTTATTTAAAGCGTCTAATAATATTTCTTTTTTAATTGTAAATTTCATATAATATTCCTTCTTTCTTTATTATTAATATTTATATTATAGGAGTGGAAACTGTGCAAAATTTCTTTTTCCTTTATACTATATCATAAAAATTCAAAATTACTTGTGGAAAAGTTGTGAAAAATCTAAAAGTTTTCCCCAACCCTTGTTATTTAATATCATTTTTTAACTTTTCGATAATATTAGCTAAGTCAGGATTATTCTTAATTTCGGTTTCGATTTTTTCTACAGAATGCATAACGGTTGAGTGATCTTTTCCACCAAATTCCGTGCCAATTTTAGGAAACGATTCATTTGTTAACTGTCTACATAAATACATAGCTATTTGCCTTGGAAATGCGATATTACTACTCCTTTTTTTAGATCGTATATCCTCTACTGTAATTTGAAAATATTCAGAAACAATTTTTTGGATTCTAGCAATATCGTTTTTTTCACTAATACCTTTACTAATAAAATCTTTCAAAGCTTCAATCGCTAAGTTTAGTTCTATTTTTGCTCCTCCCATAATGGTAGAATAAGCAACTAATCTTGTAATAGATCCTTCTAATTGTCTTACATCACTTCCAATATTAGATGCAATATATTCAATAACATCTTCTGGTATATCTGTTTCAAAATTTCCGGCAGCTATTTTTTTTCTAAGTATTTCTTTTCTCAGTTCGAAATCTGGTGGATAAATGTTGACTGTTAATCCCCAACAAAATCTAGTCCTTAATCGTTCCTCTAACAATTTCAGATCATTAGGAGAACGGTCCGATGAAATAATGATTTGTTTACTATCATTATATAGATTTGTAAAAGTGTGGAAAAACTCTTGTTGTGTTTGGGTAGCACCTCCTAAGAATTGAATATCATCAATAATTAAGACATCGATATTTCGATATTTATTTTTAAAGAAGTCTACATAATTAAAATTAGTACCAGTTTCATCTTTTTTATTAATACCAACAAAATCATCCCGGAATTGATCACTTGTAACATAGAGAACACGTCGATTAGAATTTTCCACAATATAATTACCAATTGCATGCATTAAATGAGTCTTCCCTAACCCACTATTTCCATAAATAAACAGGGGATTATACATTTTACCTGGATTTTCAGCTACTGACAAAGCGGCAGCTTGTGCAAACTTATTACTGTTTCCAACGATAAAATTAGAAAAGGTATACTTTGAATTTAGATTAGACTTTTCTTTATATGCTTTAGGAACCCCCACTTCCTTTTCTTCTTTTTGTATAATCTTCTCTTCTTGTTCTGTTACTTCATTAGGAAGTAAAAATTCCAGTTCAAAATTAGTTCCAGTAACTTTATTTAAAGCAGTTTGAATTAATTCAGTATAATTATCAGCTAAATGTTTTTTATGAATTGACATAGGGACAATAATGACCGCTACTCCATCTTTTAATGTTTTTAAATAAACAGAATTGAACCAAGTATTAAAAGCTAGTGAAGATAGTTCGTCTTTTATTTCATTGAGCACATTTGTCCACAAAATATCCACATTCAACGCTACCATCTCCCCACTTAATAAATTGAAATTACCATTATAATACTCTAAAATTGTGGAAAAGAAAATAGGAAAAATACAAAAAAAAGTTATCCACAAATTTTCGACAAATTTCTCCACAATTAAAACATAATAATACCAATAAATAATTGAGTTTTCCACATTTTCCACAGTTTTGTTGTGCACAATGTTTATTTTCTTTTCCACATGCTGTTGATAAAGTGGAAAACTTTTACAACTATCCAGATTAATTTCTTGACAAAACAGAAAACTTCTTATTATAATAATGTAGATTTCATGTCTGGAGGTGGAAATAGTGAAAAGAACGTATCAACCAAACAAAAGAAGAAGAGCGAAAAAACACGGATTTTTTGCTCGTAAAAATGCCGCTGGCAATATTTTGAATAGTCGTCGTCAGAAAGGACGCAAGGAATTGGTAAAATAATGCCGCTGTTTTTACAGTGGTTTTTTACTTTTTACTATATAATAAGGAGAGGAAATACTTGTGAATAAGAAATATATTATAAAAGAAAGTAAGATATTCAATGATATGATTGCTAATTGTTCTAAAGTAATGAATTCATATTTTATTGTATTCTATACCAAAAATTCTTTTCCTTATAATAGATATGGTATTACCGTAGGAAAAAAAATAGGAAAAGCAGTAACTAGAAATCGTTTAAAACGACAGGTTCGTGCTATTTTATCAGCTTATCAAAAACACTGTTCTTTTCATACAGATTGTATTATAATGGTAAGAAAGAGCAGTTTATTATTAAATTTTTCTCAATTAGAGCAAAACTTAACATATTTATTAAATAAAATTAAGGAGAATCAAAATGAAGCATAAAAAATCCGCTAAAATTATTATTATAATGTTAGCAACTTTATTATTAACGGGTTGTCAGACCACTTTAACAAATAAAGATAAAGAAGCCGTAAAAAATCCAGAAACGGGTCAAGCATTAACCGAGAATATATTATGTCAACCAGTTAATGAGAAGACAATTGAATTATATAAGGAAAATGGCGTTGATATAGATGAATTACCGAAATGTGAAGATTTCAAAATAAATTCTGGAGAATACGAAGGACTTTGGACTACAATTTTTGTAAAACCTTTAGCATTTTTTATTCTAAGTTTAGGAAGTAAAATTGGTAGTTATGCCGTTAGTATTATCATTATTACAATTATTATTAGATTAATTTGTTATCCATTCACTCGTAAAATAGCAGTTCAATCAGAAATGATGAAAAAGGCTACACCTGAATTAGAGCGAATTCGTAAAAAATACGCTAATAAAACAGATCAAGAATCAATGATGAAACAAAATCAGGAAATGATGATGGTTTATAAAAAATATAATTTTAATCCATTAAGTAGTTGTTTAGTGTCATTTATTCAATTCCCGTTGTTATTTGCTTTCTTTGAAGCTATTAATCGTGTTCCGGCCATTTTTGAAGAAAAATTTATAGGTTTTCAATTAGGAACAACGCCACTGGTAGGTTTTGGAACGGATACTTTTTACATGTATATTCTTTTAATGTTAATCATGGCAGCAACCACAGTCTTTACTTTTAAGATGAATAATAACAATACAGACGTATCAATGAAAATGATGCCAATTATCATGAGTGTAATGATTATTATTACAGGATTGGTAATGCCTTCAGCTTTAGTTATACATTGGACTGTTGGAAATATCTTTACGATTCTGCAAAATATTATTGTAAAGAAGGGAATGGAAAAGAAGCATGGAAAAGCATAGTTATATCGGAAAAACTTTAGAAGATGCAATCAATAAAGCAAAATTAGATTTGCAAGAAACAGAAGATAATTTAATTATCGTTAAAAAAGAGGAGAAGAAGGCTTTACTTAGCAAAAAAGTAGAAATTGAAGTTATAGAAAAACGAAAAATTAAAGATTATATTAAATCACTATTAGTAGATATATTATATGCTATGGGCTATCAATCAGAAATAGAAGTTCAAATGAAAGAAGATGTACCAACATATCGAATTTATTCTAATCATGATGCTTTATTAATTGGTAAAAATGGAAAAAACTTAAATGCTCTAACGCATATTTTGAATCAAATGATTAAAAAAGAAATTGGCACCAGTTATAAATTTTTATTAGATGTCAGTGATTACAAAGAAAAAAATGATAAACATTTAGAGGCTTTAGCTAGAAAGTTAGCAAAAGAAGTTGCTAGTACTAAAGTAGAAGTAAAAATGGATTCTATGAATTCATATCAGAGAAGAGTAGTTCATAATGCACTAACAAATAATAAATATGTTTATACCGAAAGCATTGGGGAAGAACCTAATAGAGCAGTTGTTATAAAACCAAGAGAAGATTAATCTTCTTTTTTCTTTACTTTCTAATATTTAATCATTATAATATACTAAAAAATGTAAGGAAGTGGAAGTATGGAAAAATCAATTTTAACTGAAATGAAAGACGAACTAAAACAACATCAAGAAAAAAATGAACAAGAATTAGCAACTTTAAGAATGGATACGATGGTTCAAAAGTATATAAAAGCATATAGTACACAACAACGGCTTTTAAAGAATGAATTAATATTAAATTCTTACGAAGAAGGGTATGATGGTACTATTTTTGGGCCTAATATTACAATTGTAGATCAAAATTATAATAATAAATTTTATGGCCTAGGTAAGATTCTTGGTCTTATTATTGAATTAAAAATGAGTCATGGATGTGGGAATACCACTGACTTTGAAGAAATTAAAGCTTATAGCACGCATGCAGCAATCATATTACAAGATATGAAACATTATGATGGTGATCCATTAGAAACTGAATATTTAGGTTTAGATGTCTATGAAAATCCTCGTCAATATCAATTTGCAAATTTTGAAAGAATCGAACAAGCCTTAACAGAAGAAGCATGGAAAAGAGATTATCAAGCTAGTCAATATATTGATTATAATGAAGTAAGTAAACAATTTAAATTAAAAAAGGTGTTTCCTTCAATAATTGATAGTGAGCAAGTGAATGATCGTCAATTTCAAGCATTTTATAACGAAACAGCATGCCAAATGTTAGGTATCCCATCATTATCTCCAATAATCGAGAAAAAACTTTTAAAAGAGGTAAAAAGATGAGTGATGAAGATACAATTGTTGCCATATCTACTAAATTAGGAGTAGGTGCTATATCGATTGTAAGAGTTAGTGGTAAAGATGCTATTTCTATAGTGAATAATATTTTTAAAGGAAAAGATTTAACAAAAGTTGCTTCTCATACAATTCATTATGGTTTTATTGCAAAAGGAAAAGAAAATCTAGATGAAGTGTTAGTAACTGTTATGAGAGCTCCCAAAACATTTACTAGAGAAGATATAGTAGAGATTAATTGCCATGGAGGTATTGCTACAACCTTAAGTATTTTAGATCTTTTATTGGAAAAAGGAGCACGCCAAGCAGAAGCAGGAGAGTTTACGAAACGTGCTTTTCTTAATGGCCGTATTGATCTGACCCAAGCTGAATCGGTTATGGATTTAATTAACAGTAAAACAGAAACTACTCGGAAATTAGCTTTATCTTCTTTGGAAGGATCTCTAAAACAATATATTGATAGTTTCAGAAACAAATTAAAACATGTATTAGCTAACATTGAAGTAAATATAGACTATCCAGAATATTATGATATCGAAGAAGTGACATATGAACAATTACAGCAAGTTGTTATAGAATTAGAACATGATTTACAAAATCTTATTACTAGATCTGAAGAACGACAAATTGTTAAAAATGGAATAAAAACAATCATTATTGGTCGCCCGAATGTCGGAAAAAGTAGTATTTTAAATAAGTTTTTACAAGAAGAGAAAGCAATTGTAACTGATATTGAGGGAACGACCAGAGATATAGTCGAAGGAAGCATTATTTTCGATGGTATAGAATTGTCACTGATTGATACTGCAGGTATTAGAGATACTGAAAATGTGGTAGAAAAAATAGGCGTAGAAAAAAGTTTAGCTTTAATAGATAAGGCCAATCTAATTATAGTTGTATTAAATGCTAGTGAAGAATTAAATGAAAATGATAAGTTTATTCTAGATAAAGTAAAAGAAAAAAATCCGATCATTGTATTAAACAAAAATGATTTGCCAATGAAATTAACAAAAGATGATTTATCATTTAAACACATCGTTAGTACCAATACCAATACAATTTCTGGAATTGATGCTTTAAAACAAGAAATTAAAAATATGTTTAAATTATCGGAAATAGTGGAAGATAATGATACTTTTCTTGCGAATGAAAGACAATTAACGTTAGCTAGAAAGGCATTACAAAGTTTGCAAGATGCCAAAGATAGTTTAACAAATCAAGCTCCAGTTGATATAATAGAAATTGACTTAAAAGAAGTATTTGAAATATTAGGAAATATTACTGGTGAAAGTTATAGTGATGAATTATTAGATGAGTTATTTGCAAGTTTTTGTGTTGGAAAATAAAAAGTTAAAGATATAAGGTGGTGATGAAGATGAATTATGAAGTAATTGTAGTAGGAGGGGGCCATGCCGGTATAGAAGCCTGTCTAGCTTGTGCTAGAATGAAACATGATACGCTTCTTGTAACTGGAAATATCGAAAATATTGCTGATATGCCTTGTAATCCTTCTATTGGTGGTCCTGCTAAAGGTATTGTCGTTAGAGAAATCGATGCACTCGGAGGAGAAATGGCTAAAAATACTGATAAGAGTTCTCTACAGATGAAAATGTTAAACACTAAAAAAGGACCAGCTGTAAGAGCCTTACGTGCTCAAGCTGACAAAATTATGTATAAAAAAGAAATGTTAAAAACACTACAAAAGCAGAATAAATTAACAATTAAAGAAGGATTAGTAAAAGAATTAATCATCGAAGACAAAAAAGTAAAGGGTGTAGTTTTAGAGTCAGGAGAAACAATAACTAGTACAGCGGTTATTTTAACTACTGGTACCTATTTAAAAGGAGCAATTTTAGTGGGTGATCAAAAAACAGAAGGTGGTCCTCATGGAGAAAAAGCAAGTAATTATTTAAGCCCTTTTTTAAAAAGTTTAGGATTTAATATTTTACGATTAAAAACCGGAACACCGCCTAGAATAGAAAAAGCAAGTGTAGATTTTACGAAAATGCAAGAGGAACGTGGAAGTAGTGAAGATATTACGTTCTCTTATGATAATATTACTGCCACCGCTTATCAATATCAATTGCCATGCCATTTAATTTATACCAATGAAGTAACACATCAAATTATCAAAGAACATTTAGAAGAATCAAGCATGTATGGGGGTTATGTAGAAGGTGTGGGGCCTAGATATTGCCCTTCAATTGAAGATAAAGTAGTAAGATTTAGTGATAAAGAGCGTCATCAGTTATTTTTAGAGCCAGAAAGTATTTATTATGATGATTTGTATTTACAGGGCTTTTCTACTAGTATGCCACATTATGTGCAAGAGCAAATGGTTCATTCTTTACAAGGGTTAGAAAATGCTAAGATATTAAAATATGCGTATGCGATTGAATATGATGCTATTGATCCGAAGCAGATTAAGCCAACACTTGAGACGAAATTAATAGATAATCTTTATACAGCAGGACAAATTAATGGAACTAGTGGTTATGAAGAAGCAGCTGGCCAAGGTTTAATGGCAGGTATTAATGCAGCCTTAAAGTTAGAAGGAAAAAAGCCACTTATTTTAAAGCGTAATGAATCTTATATTGGTGTTTTAATAGATGATTTAGTTACTAAGGGGGTAAAAGATCCTTATCGGCTTTTAACTTCTCGTGCTGAATATCGGTTGTTATTAAGAGATGATAATGCGGATTTGCGGTTAAGAGAATATGGACATCAAATAGGATTGATTTCCGATGATATTTATGAAAAGTTTTTGAAGAAAAAAAATGATATAGAATCTTTAATAACGCTTTTAAAAGATAATAAAATTACACCAACAAAAGAAACAAATGAAAAATTGAATCTATTACAAACGACTTCACTAAAAGATAGTATTACATTATATGATTTGTTAAAAAGACCTGAAATTTCTATTGAGAACATTCAAATTTTTAAAGAATTATCTTATTCAAAAGATGTATTAAAAGAAGTAGAAATTAAAGTTAAATATGAAGGTTATATTAAAAAAGCAGAGAAAGAAGCTGCTAAAATGTTATCATTAGAAAATAAAGTCTTACCATCTGATATTAATTACTATGATATTGCTAATTTAGCCAGTGAAGCTAAACAAAAATTAGATGAGATTAGGCCTTTAACGTTAGGACAAGCCAGTCGAATTAGTGGGGTTAATCCTGCTGATATTTCCATTTTATCGGTTTATCTTAAAAAGGGAGGAAAATAAATTGAATGAAGCGGAGTTCAAACAGGAAGTAGAACGGTTAGGTATTTCTGTAGAAGACCAGCAAATGGAGCTGTTAGAGAAATTTTATCAATTGTTGATTGAAACAAACAAAACAATGAATTTAACAAGAATTGTTGATAAAAAAGAAGTATATCTAAAACATTTTTACGATAGTTTAACGATTGTTAAAATTTTTGACTTAAATAAATCTAACACATTATTAGATATTGGTAGTGGTGCTGGTTTTCCAGGAATTGTGCTAAAAATTTTCTTTCCCCATCTAAAGATTACTTTAATTGATGCTCTACAGAAACGAATCAATTATTTAAATAAAGTGATAGAAGCTTTATCCTTAGAAAATATTTCAGCAGAGCATCTAAGGGCAGAAGAGTTAATAAGACAACAAAAAACTTTTGATGTTGTCACAGCTAGAGCAGTTGCTGCTTTGCCAAAACTTTTAACTTGGGCTATGCCATTGGTTTCTTCTCAGGGTGCTTTTATTGCTATGAAAGGTAAAATAGAAGAAGAATTAGTGGCTGCTCAGGATCTTATGAAGAAAAATCAATATGTAATAGAAAGAAAAATTACATTTTTACTTCCAAAAGAAGAAAGTAAAAGAACTTTATTATTAATCACTAGAACTAAGTCTTAATATACTTAAAAGACTTAGTTTTCTTTTGAAATAAAGCTAGCTTTTACTATAAATTAGTGTTATAATGTTAACATAGGGAAATTATAAAGAATAAAGTGA
>CALVUW010000009.1 GCA_944363695.1 uncultured Bacilli bacterium
TATTATAACACACTTTGGGCTTTTTGGCAAGTCCTAATTACAACTCCCTTTTCTATCGTATTCTTTTTGTAAAAAAATTGCAACTAAAATTCACAACTTTACAAAATAATGTGTGTGTAGTATAATCAGTTCGGTTAGTTCTTTTATGATTATTAACTGAAAGGAGAAAAAAATGAATCATAAGTCCGATGAAACAAAGATTATTGTTTTAGGCGGCTTAGGCGAAGTAGGAAAAAACATGTATTGTATAATGCATGGTGATGAAATTATTGTTATTGATGCGGGCGTATCTTTTGCAGAGGGAGAATTATTAGGAATTGATTATGTCCTTCCAGATTATTCTTTCTTAAAATTAAATGAATCAAAAATTCAAGCTCTATTTATTACACACGGGCATGAAGATCATATTGGTGCTATTCCTTTTTTATTACAAAGTGTAGCTATACCAGCTATTTATGCACCAAAACAAGCAAAAGAATTAATCGCCTTAAAATTACAGGATCGTAACATTCGATATGATCATTTATATGCGTATGACGAGACAACAAAAGTTAAATTTAAACATATGGAAGTAGAGTTTATTCGTACAACCCACTCCATTCCGGACTCTCACGGCATTTGTATTACAACACCTAATGGTAGAATTGTAACAACCGGAGATTTTAAATTTGACTTAACACCTATTGGACCTATGGCCGATCTTTATAAATTAGCAACGCTAGGACATGAAGGGGTCGATTTATTAATTAGTGATAGTACGAATGCATTAAATGAAGGTATGTCTATTAGTGAATCACGAGTTGATGACACGTTAGCAGAAATTTTTGATACTTATAAATATAATCGTATTATCATTGCTACCTTTGCTTCTAATATTTATCGTCTAAAACACATTTTTGAATCTTGTTATCAACATGGTCGTAAAATTTGTGTGTTTGGTAGAAGTATGGAAAACAATATTGATATTTCTATTAAAGGTGGCTATATCGATCATAAAGAACTATTGGTTAGTGCTGAAGTAGCCAACACCTTAAAACCAGGAGAAGTAACCATTCTATGTACCGGTTCACAAGGAGAACCCTTAGCAGCTTTATCTAGAATTGCAGAAGGAACACATAAACAGATTAAATTACGACCAGATGATATTGTGATCTTTTCATCTAGTGCTATTCCAGGTAATGCCCTAAGCATTGCTAAAACGATTAACAAATTATATTTAAAAGGGGTAAAAGTATTTACTAACATGACGATTAATAGTCTTCATACTTCCGGTCATGCTAATCAAGAAGAATTAAAATTGATGATACGATTACTAAATCCTACCTATTTAATGCCATTTCATGGCGATTATCGTATGTTAAAACAACATGCTGAATTAGGTATAGATTGTGGTATTCCTAAAGAAAATACCTTTATTTTAAAAAATGGTGATAGTTTAATTCTAAAAGATCATGTAATTACTCGCGGTGAAAGTTATCCAAATAATGATATTTATGTCGATGGAAGCCGTATTGGAGAAGTCGGCAGTGCCGTGTTAAAAGATCGTAAAATCATGGCAAATGATGGAATCTTAGTGGTCATTGCCAATGTAGATACCGAACACCGGAAACTATGGATTAAACCAAACATTACAACAAGAGGATTTGTTTTGGTCAATGAAAATGAAGAATTGCTAAAGAAAATAGAAACAATGGCAACTTCTATTATTACCAAAAAATTAGCTGATAAGACTAGCAGTTTCAATGATATTAAAGGTCAATTAATTATAGAACTAACTCCTTATATTATGGAATTAACTGGTCGTCGGCCACTGATTTTGCCCGTTATTTTAGATGTAAAAAAAGAAGTTAAGGAACATATTTCCTAACTTCTTTTATTTCGCTTCTTCTTGAGCTCGCGTTTCACGAACCACCGTAATTTTAATTGTACCAGGATATTTTAAGGTAGCTTCTATTTTTTCTTTAATATCACGTGCTATTTTATGGGCTTGTAAATCATCGATCTTTGTTGGTTCCACAATGACACGTAATTCTCTACCTGCTTGCATAGCATAAGCTTTATCTACCCCATCAATATCATTGGCAACACTTTCTAATTGATCTAGGCGTTTAATATAGTTTTCTAATGAATCGTTTCTAGCACCAGGACGTGAAGCTGATAAGGCATCCGCTACAGCTACTAAACTAGCAGTAACACTAGTAGCATTGGTATCACCATGATGAGAAGCAATCGCATTTAAGACAACCTCTCCTTCACCATATTTTTTGGCTAGCTCTTCACCAATCGTGACATGAGAACCTTCTAATTCATGATCAACAGCTTTACCAATATCATGCAATAAGCCAGCTCTTCTAGCTAAGGTCACATCCTCACCAATTTCTCCTGCCATTAAACCAGCAAGATTAGCCACTTCTAACGAGTGCTGCAAAGCATTTTGTCCATAACTAGTTCTAAAATGCAATCTACCTACTAACTCAATTAATTCGGGTGCCATTTTGGTAATACCTAATTCAAATAGAGCTTCATTACCATATTCCATAATTTGTTCTTTTGTATCTTTGCATACTTTATCATACACTTCTTCAATTCTAGTAGGATGAATTCTTCCATCTTTAATTAATGTCTCTAATGTTACTCGAGCCATTTCTCTTCGTAATGGATCAAAGCTTGATAAAACAACTGCTTCTGGAGTATCATCAATAATTAAGTCAACACCGGTAATCGCTTCAATCGTACGAATATTTCTACCTTCTCGACCAATCAGCCGTCCTTTCATTTCTTCATTTGGTAAATCTACTACCGTAACGGTCTGATCACCTGCAATATCAGAAGCATACTTTTGCATGGAACTAACAATTAGTTCTTTTGCTTTCTTTTCAGCTGTTAACTTCGCTTCAGTTTCCTGTTCACTAATATACACAGCAATTTCTCTATTCATGGATTCTTTCACATGATCCATAATCATTTTTTTAGCTTTTTCCTTACTAAAGCTTGATATTTGTTCTAATAATTCTAGTTGTTCCTTTTTTATTTCCTCCACTTTTGCTTGTTCTTCTTGAATTTCTTTTTGCCTTTGGGTTAATTTTTCTTCACGTTCATCTAAAGTAGCTTCACGTTTTTGACAAATTTCATCACGTTTATCAAGACTACCTTCCCGTTGTAATAGACGTGTTTCATTTTCTTTAATTTCAGCTTTTTTCTCTTTTATTTCTTTCTCTACTTCATTTTTTAATTGATAGCTTTTTTCTTTTGCTTCCATAATAGAATCACGCTTTAATTTTTCAGCATTTTTTGTTGCTTCTTCTATCATGTTATTTATTTTTTTCGTTGTTGCATTTTCTCTAAAGACACTAACAAGCATCGTTAACCCAAAACCGCTTATTAATCCAATGATCAAGAGTAAAATGGAGAACATAACCTGTTCCATTTTTACCTCCATCTAGATATATATTTAAACTTTTCACAGTTCAAGCATAATCTAATTCTATTGTACGGTCGAAATGAACAGTTGTCAAGAAAAGTTACTGGCATACCTTTATCAAAGCTCTAGCGGTTCTAGTGATAAGATTTCTTTCTGGTGCTTTCTAGCATAAGCGATCTCTTTTTTGGTAGATTCTCCAATATATCCACCTACATTCACTACATAAATGGCATCTGAAATATCTATTTTCTTAAAATGAAGACGTCCTAATTTATCTTTGGCTTCTTTATCATAGATAGTACCAACTCCAGAAACACATTGAATAACCGCATAACCTTTTTTTAATTCTAGGTCTTCAGCAATTTCCATCATCTCTTTTTTAAAACGCATACTACCACAAATAGTAATAACCTTTATATCATCCATATTTATCCCTTCACTTAAATAAAAAAGCGTTCTATTACATACGCTATTTTTTCTCCGGCAAAGCTATACCGTAATATTCTCTGACCTTTGTTTCTATTTCTTTACATAAATCTGGATTATCACGCAACATTAACTTCACATTTTCTTTTCCTTGACCTAACTTTTCACCTTGATACGCAAACCAAGCTCCAGACTTATCGATAATACCAGCATCACTTGCTAAATCTATTAATTCGCCCTCTTTAGAAATTCCTTCACCATACATAATATCTACAACTGCCGTTTTAAACGGTGGAGCCACTTTATTTTTAACTACTTTTACCGTCGTTTTATTACCGATAACTTTATCGCCCACTTTTATTTGCTCATTACGACGAATATCTAGGCGAATACTTGCATAAAACTTTAAGGCTCTACCACCAGGCGTAGTTTCTGGATTACCGTAGAATACTCCTACTTTTTCACGCAATTGATTAATAAAAATTGCAATCGTATTGGTTTTGTTAATAGTACCAGATAACTTACGTAATGCTTGGCTCATTAAACGGGCTTGCAACCCAACATGAGAATCTCCCATTTCACCATCTATCTCGGCTTGTGGTACTAGAGCAGCTACAGAGTCTATAACCACAATGCTAACCGCTTCACTTCTGACTAATGCTTCACAGATTTCTAAAGCCTGCTCACCAGTATCTGGTTGTGATAACAACAATTCATTCGTGTTTACTCCTAAACGTTTGGCATATACAGGATCTAAAGCATGCTCAGCATCGATAAAAGCAGCACGACCTCCTAACTTTTGTACTTCTGCTATTGCTTGTAGAGCAAAAGTCGTTTTACCACTTGATTCAGGACCATAGATTTCAATAATCCGTCCCTTAGGATAACCACCTACTCCTAGCGCAATATCTAAAGTTAAACATCCACTTGAAACTACATCTAATTTTACGTGAGGATTTTCTCCTAAACACATAATAGATCCTTTACCAAATTGTTTTTCTATATCCGCAAGGATTTGTTCTAAATTTTTATCCTTTCCATTCTTTGAACTAGACGTTTTAGCCATATATTTGTTCCTCCTTGTAAATCAACTCTACATTCATTCTATCGATATCAAATTAAATTGTCAAGATAATTTCGAACAAAAGTTTGCTATTTTTGTATTTTCGATATTTTTAGTCATACAATTATCATTTTTTCTCTAAGCATTTATCATTTTTAAATAAAATTAGATTAAAAAAAACCTTTTTTAGGTTTCATTTGTTTTACTTGGTAAAATAAGTTTTTTATTCAACTGATAATATTCCACCATGGAAACGATAGACATGATCATGGCAAAATATAATAAGAAACCAGCTACACGAATATTCCAAATTTCAAATGGTAAGTTATAAAAGAAAGTTAGAACTAGACCAACCATCATCGCAGCTGTTTTTATTTTACCACTGGAAATAGCGGCTACTACTTTTCCTTTACTAGCAGCTTCCATCTTTATAGCATCCACAACCGTATCACGGAAAATAATCACAGTTGGAATAACCGCTGGAATAAAGCCCTTTACAGCTAAAATAATTAAGGCACTATTTACTAACACTTTATCAGCAATAGCATCTAACATTTTCCCAAGATCCGTCACTTGATTGTTCTTTCTAGCTAAATAGCCATCTAAAAAGTCTGTTAAACTAGCAATCAAGAAAATCACGCCGGCTGCTATATACTGACTTCTTACAGAGATGCCACCTATTAAAAATCGAGGGAAATCAATTCCTACTTGATAGAAAGGAAATAATAATAAAATAATCATTACAATCGCTAAAATAATTCGTAATATCGTTAGTTTAGTTGGTGTATTCATTTAGATATACTCCTTTCAATTCACTATTAATGGCAGGTGCCCTATTCGCCTCTCTAATCAAAAGTACCACAATACTAATGATCGCTGCAAAAACTAAAATGCCAATAATAAAAGGCCATAATTTAATCTGTTTCTTATACTCTTTAGTATAAGGAGAAGTAATCTTTTTTTCTTCTGCTTCTTTCTGCTTTTTGGCTTCCAAAATATCATCTAATGAAATTTTAGAGGTATGCTCAAAAAGAAAATCATTAAATTCTTCTTGAACTTTCGCTGGATCTAGCCCTAAATATTTAGCATATTCTTTCACAAGATGTTTTAATTCATACATATCTTTGAAAGCTCTAATATTGGCACTTTCTATATTTTCTAGTTCACCGGGCGATATTGATAAATCTTCTGCTGCTTCTTCTAAACTAACGCCATGATTACGACGTGTTTGCTTTAAATACTCTCCTAATTCTTTCATATGCACCTCGATTATTATCATAATTATTTCATAAGCCATGTTCTGTTCCTATTACTAGGCGACAAGTATCTATCTACTATTTCTAGTCTTTAGCTCGATTCTTATTCTCTTACTAAAGCTCCCCTACCATAATTTGGGTTTCTCGCTCGTGGGGTTTACCGCGTTTCACTTTTTAGTTTCCTAAAAAATCGTCACTGTGGCACGTTAGAAAAATACATCATAGGAAACTTCCCTTAGATGTATTTTAAGCCGTTAGAAAATTCTACCTTAGGTTATTTTTTCCCTAAGCACGAACACTACCATCATCACAGATGGTGCGAGCATGGACTTTCCTCTAGAGTAAACACTCCAGCACTTGTCCGAAATAATTACATATCATCTTTTCCATAGACTATTTTTTCTAATTGACTTAAGCGTTTTAAAATATCTACATTATTAATTTCTGCTGTATCGGAAGTGGTTCTAGCAATCTCAACATTCATTTTTGCATTACGTAGGTCTTGTTTTAAAGACATAATCTCTCTTAATAATTCAGCTTTTTCTTTCTCTAAACTATCAATAATAGCAAAAAACTGTTCATAATCGCCAATAATCACATCAAGAAACTGATCCACTTCTTTTAAACGATAACCACGGGTATCAATTTTAAAATCTTTCTCCAAAATTTCTTGAGGTGTTAATGTGATTTTATTTTGATACATAATATCACCAATCCCTTTACATTCTTATTTTCGCAAAAATATGCTACTTTGTCAATGATTTCAAAATAACTTCTGCCCGCTCTAGCAATAGTGCTTGGTTTATTTTTTCTTGCATCTGGCTTAATTTCATTATTACATCTTTGGATTTCATTTTATCACCAGTACTATCTTAGGCAATTTGTCAAAAAAAGGCAACCGTTTCGACAAAAATAGATTTTTTTTGACAACCAATTGTTTTTTCGTTATAATAATGCTACATTTTGAGGTGATAATATGAGTCAATTAACAATAATGGAAAAAGTCGCTCATTTTTTTGAAGACAAACATGAGCAAACACTATTTACTGGATTAGGCAAACAACCACTTATTATGAATCATTGGTTTTATGCAAGAGATATTCGGACTTGGAAAGAAGAAAAACTACATGTTTACC
The DNA here is from genome assembly GCA_944363695.1 of uncultured Bacilli bacterium. Classification (GTDB taxonomy): domain Bacteria; phylum Bacillota_I; class Bacilli_A; order RF39; family UBA660; genus Onthousia. Next base: position 7,303 of record CALVUW010000009.1, read on the forward strand.
AAGATTTAGAAGATCCACTACGCATTCGCTGCAAAGGAAAAGAATTTGCTTTTTCACTTCATCAAGACGCTACTAAACAATACTATGTAGATCACTTATTATTAGGAGATATGGAAAAAGAAAATTTCTCATTTTCTATGCGTCGTAATAAAGAATTGCTACCAATTAGTTCTTCACAACCTTTACAAGAAGTCAATTCATTCGTTATTAAACAAAAAGAAAAGAAAGATATGCGTGTTTTTCAGATTCAACCTGATAGCTTAGATATTCATATTTTATCAACAGATGAGTCAGTAGAAAACTTCCATTTTGAAAAAGATGAAAAAGGACAGATGCACACAAATCTTACAAAACAAAAAGACTTTCAAAAAGCTCATCAGACATTTTTGGATTTAGAACGAAAGTATCCTACTATTACTGGTTATATTAGTCCTATTATGCCCATAATTGAGGATACTATTAATTTTTGTAATACTTATAAAATTCCAGAGAAAATATACATTCCTAAACATCATGAAGCAACGTCTTTGCAAGCACCTGTAAAGATAAAGAAGAAAGAGGCTTAGTCAACTCTTTTTTTCGTAAAAATATAGCAATCTATCATAAAATATTGTATAATCTAAAATAGGTGGTTATGATGAATTACCCTAGTGGTATTAAAAAGCAAATGACACACACTGTTAATTATAGTCATCGTGGAATGACTTTAGAGGAAGATCTAAATCAAACAAATCTTTATTATCGTGAACATGATATAGCTTACATATATAAAAAACCAACCCCCATTAAAATTACAAAAGTAGTATTCAATGCTCAAAAAAGCGCTACGATTAAAGAAGCCTTTTTTATGGAACCATCTACTACTGATTATAATGGTATTTATAAAGGTTATTATATTGACTTTGAAGCCAAGGAAACAAAAAACAAAACTTCCTTTCCATTAGCTAACATTCATCCCCATCAATTGCAACATTTAAAGCACATTCTAGCACAAGGGGGCATAGGCTTTATTATTGTTCGTTTCACAACACTACAAAAAACTTTTTTACTAAATGGCGAACAACTTTTCTCGTTTTTAAATAATTCTACTAGCAAATCTATACCGCTATCTTATTTTTTAGAACAAGGATGGCAACTTACAGAAAAATTTAGCCCGCGATTAGATTATTTAAAAATTATAGATCATATTTTGGAGGTAAATAAGAATGAAAAAAGCAAAGAAAAGCACGACTAAAAAGACAAAAACTAGACCCGTTGCAAAAGATAAAACCATAAAAAATAGAAAACCTTTATTTATTTTTATTGGCTGTTTTCTTCTGCTAATGATTATTAGCTACTTTATTTTAGGTGGACTATTAACCGCTTTCTTGGGTGCTGGTATTCTCGTAATTGTAGGATTAGCAAAATTATTAGATAGCGTTAGAAATAAACCTAAAAAACGGAAAATTGTTAATATTATTCTAATTGCTATTCTATCCTTAGGAATATTGATAATGGTTGGTGGTATCGCTTTTATTGCCTATGTTGTCATAGAAGCTCCTAAATTCGATGTAGAACAATTAAATGCCAAAGAGCCATCTATTCTATATGATATCAATAATGAGGAATACGCAAAACTAGGTAGTGAAATGCGTGATAAAATTACCTATGATGAATTACCAGAAGTTTTAATTGATGCTATTGTTGCAACAGAAGATTCTAGATTTTTCCAACATAATGGATTTGATGCACCAAGATTTTTAATGGCATCGTTAGGACAGCTTGCTGGTAATAGTGATGCTGGTGGTGCTTCTACCCTATCAATGCAAGTTATCAAAAACACCTTCACAACTAGTGAGGCATCAGGCTTTAAAGGTATTGTACGTAAATTTACAGATATCTATTTAGCAGTATTCAAATTAGAGAAAAACTATACAAAAGAACAAATTATTGAATTCTATGTAAACAATCATAACTTAGGAGATAACATTTATGGTGTCAGTCAAGCAGCACAAGTATACTTTAATAAAAGTGTACAAGATTTAAATTTATCAGAAGCTGCTGTCATTGCCGGTATGTTTAAAGCACCTAACTTGTATAAACCAACTAATTCTCAAAACATTGAAGCTGTTACGAATCGAAGAGATACCGTTTTATATTTAATGGAACGTCATGGTTATATCACAAGTGAACAAAGAGAAATTGCAAGTTCAATTAGTGTAGAAAGTTTAGTCGATTATAACAGTGAAGCTTCTGCTGGTATTAGTGAATATCAAGGTTATATCGATACAGTCGTAGCAGAAATCCAAGATAAATATAACGTTAACCCATATGTTGTACCAATGTTAATCTATACCAATTTAGATCGTAGCAAACAAGATGGTCTTAACCGTGTTATGAACGGCGAAAGCTATCAATGGGTAAACGATGTAATTCAAAGTGGTGTTACTGTATTAGATAGTGAAACCGGTAAAATCCTAGCAATTGGAGCTGGACGAAACAAAACAGGCGTTAATGAATTGAATTTAGCTACTAGTGATGACATCAAACGACAACCAGGATCAACTGCAAAACCATTATTTGATTATGGACCATTAATGGAATACAATAACGCTTCTACTTATGGTTACAATGATAATGGTACTTATCGCTTATTTGTAGATGAACCTTATTCTTATACAAATGGTCCTTCTATTAACAACTGGGATGGTAAATTTATGGGACCAATGACCATTCGTAGTGCTCTTTCTCTATCACGAAATATTCCGGCTTTAAAAGCATTCCAACAAGTAGATAATGAAAAAATCATTGAGTTTGTCAGAAATTTAGGAATTGAACCAGAAGTACATAATGGAAAAATTTATGAATCTTCTTCTCTTGGTGCTATGGAAGGCGGTGTTAACTCTTTACAAATGGCCGCTGCCTATGCTGCATTCTCAAACGGTGGATATTATAATGAACCTTATTCTGTTAACCGCGTTGTATTTAGAGATAGTGGTGAGGAAAGAAAACATGAAGGTGAATCAAGACAAGCTATGAGTGATTCAACTGCCTTTATAATTACTAGTATTTTAGATGATGTAACAATAACTGGTGGTGGAGCAATGGCAAACGTTGCCATGAAAACTGGTACTACCAACTGGCCATCTGAAATCATTGAAGCTTATGGTATGGCTGGAGATGCCATTCGTGATTCATGGGTTGTAGGATATACTACTAAAACTGTTATTAGTATGTGGTATGGTTATACTGATATGAGCCAGGAAATGGTTGATCAAGGACTATATTGTCATAACCTTTCTGGTACGATTCAACGTGATCGCTTATTTACCGCTTTAGCTAATGAGATATTTGAATCTAATAAAGAAGAGTTCAAAATGCCAAACAGTGTTGTTCGCTTACCAATTGTGGCAGGCAGCAATCCAGCTACTATTGCAGGAGCGGGTTATACAGGTAGTGTTATTTATGAATATTTCAAAAAAGGTGCTGAACCAACTAGTACACAAACGGTTGATACATTAGAAGCTCCAAGTAATTTTACTGTTAGTTATTCAGAAGATTCTGATACAGTTAATCTATCTTGGAATGCTGTTAATCCTGGTATAAGTGATAGTTCTTATGGTACATTTGGTTACAATGTGTACTTTAATGATACTTTACTAGGCTTTACGGATAAAACAAGTTATACAATTACTAATCCTTCTAATCCATATGGAACTTATAAAATTATAGCTACTTACAAGAGTTACGATGGTATCCAAAGTAGTCCTGCTACTTATGAACTAAAAAAAGTTAGCAAGACCATTCGCGTATTAGTTAATGATATTGAAGGTACTTCTTTTAGAATTAATGATATTACAAAATATGTTACGGTAATGGAAAATGATACAGATGTTACTAGTAAAACTTCTAATTGGACTTTAATTAGTATCAGCAATGGAACTTCTAATTTACCACTAACTACTACTACATTAAGTGATCCTGGTACTTACACATTAAAATACCGCTTCACTTATGATGGCAGTCAAAAGGAAACCGGTAATATAGAAGTCGTTATTACAGGCAATTCTACACCAGAAACACCTACCGATCCTTCTACAGAGTCATAAAAAAATAAAGCTGTGCAAAACACAGCTCCTTATTATTAATAATCCATAGTTAATTATAACTATGGATTTATTTATTATGATAATAAGTACAAATTTCTTTCAATTTACAGGTTTCACAGGCTGGCTTTATCGCTTTACAATAGTAACGACCAAATAACACCAGTTGTAAATGTGTCCTAGCCCATCTTTCTTTCGGAAAAACTCTTTTTAATTTGGTCTCTACTTCTACTACAGTATCATCTTTTTTAGCAAGTTGTAATCGTTTACTTAAACGTTCCACATGAGTATCTACCGCAAAAGCAGGAAATTGATAAAATTCACTTAAAAAAACATTGACTGTTTTTCGACCAACACCAGGAAATTGTTCTAATAATTTACGATTCGTAGGAACTTTCCCTTGATAATTGCTTACCAATAAAGAGGCAATTTGTTGAACGTATTGGGCTTTTTTATGATAGGAGCCAATCGGCTTTAATAATGCTTCTAATTCAATAATCGGAGCTGTGGCTAAATCATTTAAAGTTGGATATTTCTTAAATAAAAACGGAGTAACCATATTAACACGTTTATCTGTTGATTGAGCACTCAATACAATAGCAATTAACAATTCATAATCTGTATGATATAGCAATTCACATTTTGGTTCTGGAAACAATTCATCCAAATATTGACTAATCATCTCCGCTTTATTCTTCTTCGTCATCTTCTTCAAACCAATCATAATCAAACACCTCTACTGGCTCTTTAATTTCTTTCTTACGATCATATAAGAAATGATCTACATCTTCTTTGTTCTTAATCCCCTTTTTATCCCACTCATATAATATTTTATCAATATAGCGAATACTAGAAACACCATTCAATACAGCTTCTTTTACCGCTTCTAAAATAACTTCTTCTTTAAAGTTCATTAACCAAGCTTTAATAAATTCAAATTCACTAGGACTTAAAGTCCGACCAAATTCTTTTTCAATATGCTCAAATACACTACTATTATTAACATCTACAGTATTCATGTTATTGGTTAAATCTTCTAATAACAGCATACTATATTTTTCGTAAAAATCTTTTAAATCCACTTCTTCTTCCATGACATTCTTTTCATTTTTAAAAGCCGTTACAGTTAAAAATTTTTTTTCACTTAAATTAGCAACTAATTGCATAATTTCAATTACTTCCATGCCTAAGTCATCTGCCATTGATTGAGGATCAAATATAAATTTCTCTCCTCTATCTTTTAAATACATCAAAAAAACAAATTCTTCTAGGGTCAATTTTAAGTTTTTGTAATTTTTAAAACATAATAAAGGAATAAGAATACTTCTTTGCTTCAACAACTCTGTTAATTTTTCTTTATTCATAACTTCCTCCTTTGCTTATACTACTACTTCATATATTTTTTTACAAGCTTTTAATAAGCTATTTCTCTTATTAGGAATTTCTCTTTGTAATACTTTTCTTTCTAATTCTTGATATAAGCCTTGTAAAAAAGGTCCTGCTTCTACATGTAAGTAAGCAATAATTTCAGGCGTAGTAATGGCCAAATCACGACGACTATGGATCGGTAATCGTTGATACGCTTTAGCAATCATTTTCTTATCAATTCCGAGTAATTCCCCTGCAACTGTAGAAGTATAGAGACCATATTGATACAATATTAATGGATCTAATGGATTATTTGCTAAACAATAACGAATATCAGTCATTAATTTTCTTTCATTTCTAGTGAACGGATAAATGTTATCTACTTCTAAAACAGTCCAAACACCAATAACCTGTGTGCAGTAAGTTACTTTTTTTATATTAGATAACTGCAACTCTTCTTCTAAATGTAATTGCTGTATTAATTCTATGCCATATAACATATTAGGACTAGCAAATATTTTATCCAGTTCTTCCTTTTTACGATTCATCGATAAGTGATCTAATAAATATTTGGTATGTAGAATTGCTTCTTGTATTTCTGTTGTCAGCGAGAAATGAAGCGTGGTAGCAAAGCGAATAGCCCTCAAAATACGAAGCACATCTTCACTAAAGCGCTCAGTTGGATCTCCTATAGTTCTAATGCACTTTTTATGTAGATCCTCTATACCATGTAGTGGGTCTATAATCTTTTTTTGTTTGTCCATACAAATCGTATTAATCGTAAAGTCTCGTCGTTTTAAATCCGTTAATAAATCATCTACATACGTAATACTATCAGGTCGCCGATTATCTTGATAGGTCGTTTCCCTTCGATAAGTCGTTATTTCAAAACGAATATTTTTATAAATAACTTTAACCGAACCATAGTCATCGTTTGGTAAACAAGCATCTGCAAAAATGGTTTTAATATCCCGTGGTGTTGCATTCGTAGTAATATCTACATCTTTAGAATCCAATCCCAATAAATAGTCTCGAACAAATCCACCTACAATATAAGCACTAAAACCATGATCTTCAATAATATTTAGTATCTTTAAAGCTATTTTTAACATAGCATCACCTACTTTATTATAACATATCCCTTGAGTGCACTAAAGGAAAAAGCCAAAAAAAAAGCCAAATGGCTTTTAGTTAACTGAATCTTTTAAAGCTGATCCTGCTTTGAATGAAACTGCTTTTCTAGCAGCGATTTGAACAGGTGCACCTGTTCTTGGATTACGACCTTCACGTGCAGCTCTTTCTGATACACCAAATGTACCGAAACCAACTAACGTTACTTTATCTCCTTGTTTTAATGCTTCTGTGATTGCTTCAAATGTAGCATCGATAGCACGAGTAGCATCTGCTTTTGTTAATCCAGCTTTTTCTGCTACAGCTTCTACTAATTCTACTTTTTTCATTACTTATAAATACCTCCTATGTTTTATTAAGCATATCTTGCTTACATATTAAGAATAGCATGAAAGCGTTGTAAACGCAACGTTTTTTCAGTGTTTTTACACAAATTTCACTTAGGTTGTAGGAATGATCAATTGTTGACCAATTTGTAGTAAGTTGGTAGTTAACCCATTAAGTCGTTTAATTGCATCAACCGTTGTATTATAACGATTAGCGATCTGCCACAAACTATCTCCACTTTGTACCGTATACATAGTGGTTGTATTAAAATCACCAGAACCTCCCGTTGGAATTATCAAAACTTGACCCACTTGTAATAAATTGCTACTTAAATTGTTGGCAGCTTTTAACTGATCGACTGTTATATTGAAATTTCTAGCAATAGACCATAGGCTATCACCACTTTTGACAGTATAGGTAGTTTGACTTTCATTATTATCAGAAGAACCACTAGTTGGAATCGTTAATTGTTGTCCCACACTTAAAAGATTACTGGTTAAATTATTCGCTTGTTTAATGGCATCAACTGTGGTATTGTACCGATTAGCAATAGACCACAAGCTATCCCCACTTTGTACTGTGTAAATAATTGGTGTTACGGGATTATTATTGTTATCGTTATTGTCTGATGAAGCATTTCCTGGAATAATTAGTCGTTGCCCAACACTTAACGTATCACTTGTTAGATTGTTCGCATTTTTTAATTGATTAACACTAATATTAAAGCGACTTGCAATAGACCATAAAGTATCGCCACTTTGAACCGTATAAGTGGTAGTGGTAGTATTATCATTACTTGTACTTGGAATAATTAAGGTTTGACCTATCTGTAGTACATCACTTGTCAAATTATTGGCGGCTTTTAAAGCTGCTACGCTAACGCCATACCGATTAGCAATAGACCACAAACTATCTCCTTTTTGTACAACATAATAATTACTTCCTTCAGGTGGAACATAAGTAACACCTGCATAGTTAGCAATGGCACGTACTACGGCCTCTACATAATTTAATAGATCATTTTGTAGTTTTACTCGGTCATTGGCATTATCAATAAAGCCATATTCCACTAGTAAAGATTGCATAGGATTAGTTTCACGAATAATATAATAATAATCTTTAGAAGGATCTTCTGGCAGTCTACGTTGATAATACTTTCGCATAATTTGTCCTTCCTGGCCAATGGATTCTAAAATATTTCGGGCCAAAGTAGAACTATTACGCAATGCGTAAATTACCTCTGCACCTTCACCACCACCAGCATTTATATGATTAGAAATTAATATGGCATTACTACTACCTCCAAAGGCTTCATTAGCACGTCTTAAACGCTCTTCGCGACTTAAACTCTCATCTGAATCTCTAATAATGACAGCTGGTATTCCTAGCTCTTGTAGTCGTTGATACATGTATTCAGCTGCCTGTAATGTAAAATCTTTCTCTTGTAATCCATTACTAACAGCACCTGGATCACTTCCTCCATGTCCAGCATCAACCACAACACCTGTTACTCTTCGCTCATTCATAATATTCACCTCTACATTAAAATATGTAAAAAGGCCTATTTTGCTACA
>CALVUW010000010.1 GCA_944363695.1 uncultured Bacilli bacterium
GCTTTTTTAGGTTTTTAACCGTTTTTTTATTTTGTAAAGGTTTCTTTCATAAATCTCCACACTTTGGAAACACTATCGGCAAAGCGACAAAATTTGTCAAATTGCATATTCTATGGTATAATAGCGGCAGTTGAGGGGTTTATATGAAAGAAAGTTGGTTAAAGGTCAAGCAGTACTTTACCCAGGATACGACAACTTTTGCAGCGGGTATAAGTGGCAAAAAATTATTTTTAGTATTTGTCATTTTCTCTATCTTTGGAGCTTATTATGAACAAATATTAAATTTAGTCAAATGTTATTTAGCTGATGGCACTATTTTCTGGGAAAGTAGGGCCGGGGTGTTTTATGGGCCGTTTAGCCCCATTTATGGAATGGGAGCTTTAATTATGGTGGCCTTATTTGCTCGACGTGATCGTCCTTGGTATCAAGTGTTTTTCTACGGCTTTTTATTTGGTGGTATTTTTGAATATGCGATTAGTTTTTTGCAAGAAACATTTACAGGTACTACCTCTTGGGATTATTCAGACCATTTTTTAAATATTGGCGGTAGAACTACCATTCCTTTTATGATAGCCTGGGGCGCGATGACAGTTATTTTAATTAAAGTTATATATCCTGTTATTTCAAAAGCGATAGAATCAATTCCTAATCGTTTAGGTAATGTTTTGTTTGTTATTCTTTTTATCTTTTTATCGATCAATATGTTTGTTTCATGGACTGCTTTAATTAGAGGGGCTATGCGTCGTCAAGACATGCCGCCTTTGACACCAGTTGGTCACTTTTATGATCGTGTATTTCCAGATTCATATTTGCAGAAACAATTTCCGAATATGAATTTCGAACCAGAAAAAGGAGTAAAATAGATGGTAGTATTAATTGTTTGTATTGTAATTGCTTTGTATATTTTCGGAAAAGAAGCTTTTTTAGCAAGTCGGTCTGCGGTGTTTCCTAAGGCTAATTCGAAGCAGCAGCATCGTTATGCTATATTAATTCCAGCTCGTGATGAATCAAAAGTAATTGAAGCACTTTTAATTAGTATCGAAAAGCAGAGTATGCCAGTTTCTTCTTGTGATGTATATGTTATCGTAGAAGATAAGAACGATAAAACCGTTGAAATTGTCAAAAAACATAAGATGCAAATTGTCTATCGTCAAGATTTAACCAAAAAAAGAAAAGGTTATGCTTTAGATGATGCGATTCAAGAGATTAGAAAGCAGGAAAAACAATATGATGCTTACTTTATTTTTGATGCTGATAATGTCTTAGATCCTAAATTTTTAGAGGAAATGACCACATCTATTGATGCTGGTTATGATATTGGTCTTGGTTATCGTAATACCAAAAATGGTAATGATAGTGTGTATGCAGCGGTTTCTAGTTTAACGTTTTCCATGATTAATACACTAGGGAATGATAATAAATGTCGCCATCATAAAACATTGACGATTAGTGGGACGGGTTTTTATATTCTTGGTAAGTGGATTGATAAATGGAAGGGATATCCGTTTGTTTCTTTAACGGAAGATTATGAATTAACAATGTATGCTACTTTACATGATTTAACAACCACTTATAACAAGAAGGCAATTTTTTATGATGAACAGCCCAATAGTTATCAAGCGACCATTACTCAGCGGACTAGATGGGTAAGGGGGTATTTTGATACGAGACGTCAATATATGAAAGTCCTAAAAGCTAAAATGGCTAAAAAAGATAAGAATTATCCGTCTGTTTATGAAGCGGTGATGGGAATTAAGCCATACTTAGTTATGGTTGTTGGTGTGGTGAGTACTTTAATATGGCAATTTTATAATATTTGCTTAAAGTTAATTGCCAAAAAGCCGTTTATGACAGAGGTAATGACAATTTTGGGCATTTTTTTGGCCATTTATATCTGTTTATTTTTAGTAACCTATGTTATGCTAAAAAAAGAAAAGAAAGTGTTAAACTTAAAGCGTTCAATGAAGTTTAAAGCGTTAGTTTATAACCCAATCTTTTTAGCAACGTATGTTCACTGTTTAGTATTAGCTTTTACCCAGAAAGAAATAACCTGGGAAAAGATTACACATGATCGTTCTTTAACGATCGATAAAGAAAAATAGAAAGTGTGACTAAGATGATACAATTAACAAAAGATATTACAAAAGCTTCGGCTATTACCCATCAAGGAACGATGCATGCTGATGAAGTAACGGCCGCTGCTTTTTTAGAGCTGTTATATGATAATATTGTTATCATGCGAACTAGTGAAGAGATACTACCCGCTCGTCGAGCTGATAGTATTGTTTTTGATATCGGAAAAGGGGAATATGACCATCATCAAAAAGAAGCGAAGATAAGAGCTAATGGTATTAAGTATTCAGCTTTCGGATTACTATGGCAAGATAGAGGACGGCAGCTGTTAGAAAAGATGCATATTAGCGAGATAGATGACGTATTTTCTTATATCGATAAAGATTTTGTTGAGGCAATTGATGCAATTGATAATGGCGTTTTTCCAACTGTGCAAGCAGGTTATCGTATAAAAAACTATAGTGATCTTATTAAATTATTTAATCCTAGTTATGCTAGTGATGAAGAAGAAGATCAACAATTTTTAAAAGCGACTAGGGTAGCTAAAGAGATTTTATTGGCCGAAATTAGTTCTGTTTATGGTAAGGTTAAAGCTAAATCCAAAGTGGAACGATTATGGAAACAACATAAAGGACCGATTTTAGAATTACCGGTATATGTTCCTTATGAAGAGACTTTGCTCAACCTTGATACCAATCAAGAAATTTTATTTGTTGTCTTCCCGTCTAATCGTGGTGGCTATGCAGCTAAAGCGGTACCAACTAGTTTATCAGATCATACGAACCGCTGCTTATTTAAAGAGGAATGGGCTGGTTTAACGAATGAAGCATTGCAAGCGGTAACGCAAGTTCCTACTGCTAGATTTTGTCATGTAAATCGTTTTTTAGTTACTGCTGATACGAAAGAAGATATTTTACAATTAGTCAATCAATGTTTGCCTAAAAATGAATAATCTACATTTCTAGTAAAAAAATGGTTACAATAACAAAAAGGAGTTATATAACATGGTAAAAAATGATCAAAAGCTCAAGAAAATTATGACAATTATTACCGTTATTACGACTGTATTATTAGTTTGTTTTATTTTTTATGGTTTAAAAATCGGCTTTTTTGAATCGAATGATGTTTTGGTCAAACAGATTAAACAATATGGTCTGTGGGGACCACTTTTCTTTATGATCATTCAGATTGTACAAGTTATTTTTCCAGTGATTCCGGGTGGTGCTTCTTGTTTAGCTGGCGTGTTAGCTTTTGGTCCTGTAGAAGGTTTTATTTATAATTATGTTGGTTTATGTCTGGGCAGTATGGTCTCCTTTTATTTATCACGGCGTTATGGTATGCCATTGATTAAAAAAATGTTTGAACAAAAATCTATTGAAAAGTATTTAAAATATGTACAAAGTAAGCGGTTTGAAACTATTTTTTTCTGGGGTATTTTACTACCGGGAGCTCCAGATGATCTTTTATGTTATATTGCTGGTATTAGTGGTATTTCTTTTAAAAAGTTTTTAGGTATTATCCTATTGTGTAAACCGTTTACCTTATTAATTTATAGTTGCTTTATGGAATATTTTTTACTATAATATTGTCCGAGGGTAAAAAATGAGAAGTATTGTATATTGTTCGTTATTAAAAAGCGAAATAGGGGATATTTTAATTACGGCAAATACTTCCAAACTATTAGGTATTAGTTTTGCAGAGGAAGTTTATACAATCAATGAAAACGAAATCACGCGTTATGTGAAAAAAGAGTTGGAAGAGTATTTGCAGGGCACTAGAAAATATTTTTCGTTTTATGATTTTGATATTACAGGTTTTCAGGCACGAGTGTTAGAAGAAGTAGCTAAAATCCCCTATGGAAGATGTATGACCTACAAACAAATTGCCAAACGTATTGGCAGCCCAACTAGCTCACGTGCCGTAGCTAGAGCTATTGCCGCTAATCCATATTTAATTATCATTCCTTGTCATCGAGTGATTGGCAGTGATGGTAAATTACATGGTTATCAAGGCGGTATCGAAAGAAAAAAGTATTTACTTCTATTAGAACGTAAATATACTGAGATAGACACTACTTGTTAGTGTTTTTGTTTTAATTATTAGCGCAAATAGTACTTTATCTGTTATACTAAAGAAGATAGGTGATACGATGAAGAGTAGAATTGAATTAAATCAAGATAAACAACATGCCATTGATCAGGAACAAAAAAAAGAAAAACAAAAGAAACGGGTAAAAATAATTTTAAAGATTATGCTAATTATTTTCATTTTTATTTTTCTTTTGTGTTTATATGTTACAAAAATCGGAACAACTAGTTTATTGGTTAATGAGACGATGATTAGCGCTTCTAATTTACCATCTTCTTTTCATGGCCTAAAAGTTATTCAATTTTCCGATGTGCATTATGAAAATAAAGTCTTATTAGAACAAACGGTTGCATCGATCAATAAGCGTAATCCTGATTTAGTGTTTTTTACGGGTGATTTACTAAAAGATGACAATCTTTCTTCCAGTGATCGTCAAGATTTAACGGAACAATTAAAGAAAATTACAACTACCATTGGTAAATATGCCGTTTTAGGCGAGACGGATAATGAAGAAGCAATTTCTATTTTAATTGATTGTGGGTTTACGATTTTAAATAATAATTATGAATTAATTTATAAAAATAGTAATCAGCCGATTTTATTAATTGGATTAAATACGAATGATACAATTAACTATGAACAATCTTTCGCTTATTATCAGCAACCTGAGCATAACGAGGATATCTATTCCATTGTTTTATTTCATCAGCCCGATACGATTGATGAAATATTAGAACATCATGCGGTCGATCTAGCATTAGCAGGCCATTCTCATGGGGGAGAAGTCAATTTGTTTGGACTTACTTCATTAGCTAAGAAAGAAGGCGCTAGTAAATACGATCAGGCTTTTTATACAATCGAAAATACAGAGTTTTATATTTCATCTGGTCTAGGTACTAGTGATTATCCGTATCGTTTTTGTGCACGACCAAGTATTAATTTCTTTCGTTTTATGAGAACAGCCTAGCAAAGAATCCTTTCTTGGTTGTCTTTTTTTCTTTGAGATAAATAGGAATTTTTGTTAGTTGCTGTTGTTTTAGCTTTACTTCAACATAGCCAATTTTTCCGGTTTTAATAGTGGGATCAATTTTTGCCAAGACACTAACATTTTGGGCTTCTTCTTCTGATAGAGGATAACGAAATGACTGTTTGACATAAGCGGTCCCGTTTAAATCCTCATCGACAATTTGAAATTGGTCTTTATCAATGATTTGATAAGCTGAATAAGTATCAAAAATCTGACTGGCGAGTTGTTGATGATTTTCATACTCGTTTCCATCTTTTAAGCTAACAACTGTAATTCTTAAATTGTCTTTTTCAAAAGTCGTTACTAATGTTTTGCCAGCACTAGGTGTATAGCCGTTTTTACCACCTGTACAAGTATCGTCTAATTTTAATAATTTATTGCGATTATACCATAGATAGCTTTTATCTTTTGTTTGAACTTCATGTTTATAGGTGCCGATAATTTCTTTATAGACATCTAAATTTTTATAAGCATAGCTACTAAGAAGTGCCATATCTCGGGCAGTAGAGTAGTTTTTTGTTTCTTCATCAAGACCGTGAGCATTGTGAAAAATCGTATTTTTCATGCCAATTTCCTTGGCTTTCTGATTCATCAAAGATACAAACTCTTCTTCGCTACCACTAATATGTTTGGCAATTACGACTGCTGCATCATTACCACTTCTGAGCATTAAACCATATAACAAATCTTCTAATGACATCTGTTCACCCTTTTGAATATAAATACTGGTCCCATACATTTTTAGTACCTCATCACCGGCAGTTACTATATCATCAAGATCACCATTTTCTATAGCAATCACAGCTGTCATTATTTTCGTAATGGAAGCGATTAGTCGCTGTTCATCCGCGTTATGTTCATAAAGAACACGGCCACTGTCTATATCCATCACAATTGAGGACCTAGCCGTATCACTCCAAGCCATGACGGGGGTAGGCAATATTAATAAAGTTAGTAATAAAAGTAGTTTTTTCAAAAAAGATCACCTATAAAAAATTATGTGAAAGTTCTGGTTGTATTCCTAATAGGAAATATTTAGTTATTTTAAAAATGAAAATTTAGGAAAAATTATAAAGATTATTTGGAAATGATGACTATTGAAACAAAAGAAATAGATAATAATTGATATTATGAGAGACAATTAAGTGAAATAATTTTGTTCGGCGCTTCTTTGCAAAATAAAAAAAGTATGATATAGTAATGTATAGAATAGGGAGGCATAAGTAATGAGAAAAGGTACTGTAAAGAAAAAAGTGATTGAACAGGAAGAAGTGGGTGTTTGGGTCTATATTCTATTATTGACAGCCGTAACAATTTTAGGATGGGTATTATCTAGTTTTAAATTTTCTATTGGGAAAGCAAGCTTAACGATTGCTATTTTTGCTTATCCATTCCGTTATTTTATTGCTAATATTATTACTAAAAAATATGGCTATAAAGAAACATTAAATGCTATTAGTTATTCATCATGCTTGTTATTATTATTTATTATTGTTGCCAGTATTTTAGGACAACAAGATATTGATTATATTCCAGTAACGGGAGAATTGTTTGGTTATATGGTCAGTCAAATGATCAATTTAAGTATTTATTATTATCTATTAATGAATACTGAAGGTAATAAACTAACATCATTAGCAACTTATATCTTTGTTATGTTAGTTGACAATTTAGTTAGCATGTTATTTGCTAGTCGTATGATCATGGTAGAAAGTTTCTGGCGGACCTATTTTGTTACGATTCTAATTCAGACGATTATATCTATTATCCTAATTCACTTTGATGAACGTAAAATAATAGCAGCTCCTAAGAAAAAAATAAAACGATGAACAAATATGGATTTACGTTAATAGAGATGTTAGCAACGATTACTATTTTATCAATTTTAACAGTGATTGTCATTGTCAGTGCGACTAATCTAATGGAGACTAGTCGTAATCAATATTATCATACACAAGAAAATATGATGGTTTTGGCAGCTGAAGAATACTTTTTGGATTATCGTTCTTATTTACCGAAAACAATTGGTGAAAAAAAGACCGCGTTGTTACAGGCTTTAATTGCAGAAAAATATATGGATCAAGTAGTTGACAATAACGATAAGCCATGTGATGAGATGAAAAGTTATGTGGAAGTAGAAAAAATTGCTAATGATCAATATGGATATCAAGCGGTATTGGTGTGTGATGGTTATGAGACAGAACAAGAGTAGAATTGTTTGTTTTTACTAGGCGATTTAAAAAAATTAGTGTATACTTTAATAGAGGGATGTTAAATGAAAACAAAAAAAACAAATCATTATTGTAGTGGCAATTATTTTGATTAGTATTATAGCCTTAGCGGGTACTACTTTTGCTGTTTTTACAGCTAGTTTAACCGGTACGAAAAAAGTTAGTATTCAAACTGGAACTTTACAAATTGATTTTACAGAAGGAAATCGTATTAATTTAACGAATGCGGCTCCGGTAACCGATGCGAAAGGGCAGGAACTCCTTATACATTCACAATTGAAAATACAGGTAATATAACGGCTTATTACACTGTTCAATTAAATGCTGATAGTGCCAATACCCTAGATGGTAAATGGGTAAAATATCGCTTAACAGGTGATAATGATTATGATTCTGGTGTACAAGTGGTTGGAACGCAGCCTAATGGGTCTTTACAACTTGTACCAAGACAATCATTAACGGTTGATGATACGGTTACTTATCAATTATATTTATGGCTATCCAATGATGCTGATAATTCAGCACAGGGTGGTACGTATCAAAGCAAAATAGTAGTTAGTAGTCAAAGCAATTAAAAAAGATAGCAACATTACAGAAAAAACTGTGGTGTTTGGCTATCTTTTTTTATTGTTGTTTGTTGTCTCATTGGTTTTGATTCTTGAATTTGTGGTTCATCATCATGTAGAGCCCCGGCAATTCTAAACAATGTTTTGGCATTACTAACTAGCGGTCTTACTTGATAGACAATTGGAATCGCTTGATTGATAATACCTAATGTTTTTTGCGTATTATTTAAAATGTTTCCCCAATTAATTGACTTTTTTACAGGTGGCATTGGCGTTTGCCAAGGGTTATATTGATAGGAATTATACATTTTCATCACCTTTGTTTTAGTATATGCATTTTATTTTGTCTTGTGTCTATTCTAAGATGTGTGCTATAATTTGAATAGAATAAGATGGGAGGCTTAAGATATGGAATTTGCGTTTAAACCATTTATCGCTATTTATCATATGGTACGTTCTTTCTTTCGGATTCCAGGTAAAATTTTTGGTTATGCTTATTCCGGTATCTTAGCCATTTTTGATAAGCAAAGTTTACGTAAAGAAAAAACAAAAGAAGTATCTGCTGAAGCCCAAGTACAGGCGATGATGCCTAAAGATATAAAAGGATTTGAAAAGTTAAACCATACAGAAATACCAAAGAAAGATGAAAAACTCTATTCTTTTCGCTATAAAGCCCGGGCTAATAATGGAAAAACATTTAAAGGTACCTTTGAAGCAACAAGCTTATTAGAAGCGAAGAACTTTTTACAAAATGAAGGATATGAAGTATTATCAATAGTTCCTCGAAAACCTTATGATATTGATATTTCTTTTGGTGGTTTTAATGCCGCTGAATTATCGTTTGCCTTAACGCAATTATCAACTTACTTAAAAGCTGGTATTCCCTTAATAGACTCTGTACGCATTTTGGAAAAACAAAGTGAAAAAATAGAAACACGAAAAGTGTACCAAAGAGTTGTTTATGAATTATTAAAAGGTGAAAATTTATCAACTGCTCTTAGCAAACAAGCCGATAAATTTCCTAAACTGTTAATTAATATGGTTAAAACAGCTGAATTAACTGGAGATTTGCCAACCGTATTAGATGATATGGCAGAATATTATACTTCCAAAGAAGAAAATAGAAAACAAATGATTTCAGCGATGACGTATCCGGTTGTTGTTTTACTAGTGGCTTTTGCGGTTGTGATCTTTATTTTAACGACCATTGTACCAAAATTTGTAGAGATGTATCAAGATAATGATGCTGAGTTACCAGGCTTGACAGTAGCGGTTATGCATGCTAGTGATTTTGTGACGAATAATTATATGTGGATTATTTTCGGCATTATTGCTTTTATCGGTATCTTTATCTTGCTTTATAAGAAAGTAAAATCATTCCGTCAAGGGGTTCAAATCATTTTAATGCATTTGCCAATCGTTAATAAAGTGATTATCTATAACGAAGTGTATAATTTTACGAAAACGTTTTCCTCTTTATTAAATCATGGTGTTTTTATTACTGATAGTATGGAAATTCTATCGAAAATAACTGATAATGAGATTTATAAAGACCTAATTGCTAAAACGATTTTAAATTTAAATAAAGGCGCTTCTATTTCAGAGGCATTTAAAGGTAATTGGGCTTTTCCAGTGGCAGCTTATGAAATGATTGTAACCGGAGAGAATACAGGACAATTGGGATTAATGATGGAAAAAGTAGCAAATTACTATCAAACATTACATAAAAATCTCATTAAACAAATGCAAAGTTTAATTGAACCGATTATGATTGCTATTTTAGCTTTAATCGTAGGCACCATTCTTTTATCCATTGTGGTACCGATGTTTGATATTTATGGAAAGATTCAATAGGTGATAGAATGGAAGCAGTTTATATGATTTTATTTTTGATTGTTGGCCTTTTCTTCGGCTCTTTTTTTGCTGTCGTAGGCATTCGATTAGGACGAGGTGAATCCTTCATAATAGGACGAAGTCATTGTGATACTTGTCATCATCCCTTAGCTTGGTATGATTTGTTACCGTTAGTGTCTTTTGTTAGTTTAAAGGGTAGATGCCGTTATTGCCATAGTAAAATATCACCCTTATTATTTTTTATTGAATTATTTACAGGCCTTCTTTTTATGATTTGTTATTATAGTTTTGGCTTTAGTTTAGATCTACTATTGGCCATCCTAGCGGTGAGTCTGACAATGATAGTAATGGCTAGTGATTTTACTTATATGATTATCTCGGATGAAGTACTGTTGTTTTTTAGTATTTGTTTTTTACTATTACAATGGTGTCGTTTAGGGGTATACGGGGCTTTATTATCATTAGCTAGTGGAATTGTGTTGTTTACACTTATGTATGGTTTAATGTGTTTAGGGAATTTTCTGTTTAAAAAAGAAAGCCTAGGTGGTGGCGATGTAAAATTACTATTTGTGATTGGGTTAGTGTTGGATCCTATTTTAGGATTGTTAACCATTTTTTTAGCTAGTTTTATGGCTTTGCCAATTTCCTTAATTTTGTATCACAAAAATAAAGAAAAAATGATTCCTTTTGGTCCCTTTTTATTAATTGCTCTTTTAATTTTACTTTTTAGCAAAATTACACCACCAGAAATCTTGTCGCTTCTAGCTAGTAATCCATTGCTTTTTTAGCAATTTGTGGTATACTATAGGCACTTTGAAAGGTGGTAAACTATGAAAGTGTTCTTAAAAGATCAAAAATCTGTATTACTACAAAATCGTGATATTTGTTATTTATCAGAAATTGGCGTTCAACCCTTTGTCCCGTATGCTAAGAAAATAAAAGATCAAGAGGAAGGAATGTTTGTTAAAATTACTGATCCTGCCATTGTCGAATATTTGCGATTAGATGATGATATCATTGATTATTTTGATTATCTTACAATGGATGTAGGAACGTTACGACAATTAACAGATCGGGCTGAAGATGATTATGCTAGTTCTGTTGCTACTTATCGTCATTTGGAAAAGAAGGGAAAAATGACGCCAGAGGCATCTTTGCAACTTGCTAGAAAAAAATATAAGTTTACAACCAATTTAGAGATGATGCAAGATAAGCAAACGGACGGCTTACTCATAAAAGTACCATTTGGTTATGATGCTAATGATGGTTATTTACACCAAAGTGATGCATTTATTACAATGGCAACCGAAGTAGATGGTGTTTACTTGTTTTTAAATAAAAAAGAAGGAGCGATTGCTAAAGCTGAGAATTTTAAATCCTATTTTCAGGCAGAAATGGTTTCTATTTTAGCGGATGTATCCAAGCAGCAGGAAACATACCGTGCAGATTATGTGTTACGCCGCTTATCAGCGCCAAATGAACGCTTCTTATTTATAGGGGTTCAACCGAAAGAAAATAAAAAGACATATCATCGATAGGAAGGAAGCTTCCTTTTCTTTTGATCGTTATGAAAGGAGAAGATAACGTATGAAAGTTGGCATTGCGACTTTAGGATGTAAAGTGAATACCTATGAGAGTGAATACTGGGTACAAGAGTTAGAAAAAGCCGGATATGAAATTGCTGATTTTACAGATATATGTGATGTGTATTTAATCAATACCTGTACCGTTACCAATACATCCGATATTAAAAGTAGGAAAATGATTCACCAAGCGAAAAGAAGAAATCCTAACAGCTGTGTTGTAGCGGCTGGCTGCTTTATTGAAGCGAATGGCAACTATGAAGATCCGGACATTGATATTTATATTGGTAACCAAGATAAGAGTAAACTGGTCTCATTGTTAGATGAATACTTTGCTAACAAGGAGCCAATTAGAGTACCATCAGGGCTTGCTAAAACAACTTTCGAAGATATGTTTTTAACACATTTTGAAGGTCGGTGTCGGGCATTTGTTAAAATTCAAGATGGATGTGAAAATTTTTGTAGTTATTGCATCATTCCTTATGTACGAGGTAAATGTCGCAGTAAGTCTTTTTCTAAAGTGATAGAAGAAGTAACAGCCTTAGTAGAAGCGGGTTATCAAGAGGTAGTACTAACTGGCATTCACACTGGTAATTATGGGGTAGACTTAGGTGTTAGCTTTGCTTCATTGTTAAAACAATTAGTTGTTATTCCGGGATTAGCCCGCTTGCGTATTTCTAGTATTGAAGCAACAGAGTTAACCGATGAAGTATTAGCTGTTTTAAAATCAAGTCCTATTATTGTCGATCATTTACATATTCCTTTGCAAGCTGGTAGCGATCATGTTTTAAAACTAATGAATCGAAAATATACGTTAGCTGAGTATTACGATATTATTAAAGCGATTAGAGAAATTAGACCTATGATTGCTATTACGACGGATATTATTGTAGGATTTCCTGGCGAAACAGAAGAAGACTTTGAACAAACGCTGCAAATTTCTAAGCAATTTGCCTTTGCAAAGATTCATGTATTTCCTTATTCAGAAAGAAAGGGGACCGCTGCGATGCAACTTCCTCAGCATATAGATCCAACGATCAAGAAACAACGTGCTAGACAGTTAGTAGCATTATCAAATACTCTAGAAAAAGAGTATGCTACTAAATTTATTGGTCAAAAAGTAGAAGTCTTATTTGAAACCTATAAAGATGGTTATAGTGTTGGTCATACTTCTAATTATCTAAAAGTAAAAGTGGCACAGGAAATACCCCCTAATACCATACAAGTGGTAACGCTTACTGATTATTGCTTTGGTTATTGCCTTGGTAGCTTGGAGGAGGTATTATGTCGTATGTAAAGGGAAACTTTAAAAAAGCAATTTTTCAAAGTTATGATACTGGGTATCTAATAGGATTATTAAAAGTTAAAGAAAGTAGTGAAGACTTACATACTTGTGTTGGTAAGACAATTACATTTACTGGTTATATTCCTGAATTAAATGAACTAGACACGTATCGTTTAGAAGGTAAAATGATTCAACATCAAAAATATGGAGAGCAGTTTGAAGTGACGAACTTTGAGAGAATTTTGCCTACCGAAAACGATGCTATGCTTGATATTTTGTCAAGTGATATGTTTAAAGGAATTGGTAAGAAGACTGCTGAGAAAATTGTCAATGTTTTTCATGAAAATACCTTTGAAGTGATATTGCATCGTTCTAGCGATTTGTTATTAGTACCTGGCATCACAGCTAAGCAAGTACAAACTCTTCATGAGGCTATGCTTTCTTATCAAGGTAATTATGAGACAATTTTAGCGTTAACCACATTAGGCTTTACGCCCCGTGATGCGATGCGTATTTATCATTTTTATAAAGAAAAAACAAACGAAGTATTACAAAGGGATTTATATCAAATTTATTATGATATGGAAGAAGTATCATTTAAAAAGATTGATCCCATTGCTTTAAAAGCTGGTTATGAACCACTAGGATTAGAACGTGTATGTGCCATTATGGTTTATATTATGCGTGAGGTTGTAAACACTTATGGTCATACTTATTGTTTAGAATCGGAAATTATGACGTATTTTCCTAGAATTACGCATCAAGAGATATCAGAAGCTTTATATGAGCAAGCCTTACTACGATTACAAGAAAAAGATTTGGTGGTACAAGATGGCCAAAATTTATATTTAAAAGTTTATTATGATGCGGAAGTGTTTATCGCTAGACGGTTGCGCTTATTAGCACATGAGCCACCAATAACGATTGCTAACTTTGAAGAGATTTTAACAGAAGTCGAAGCTAAGAATGGTCTTATGTATAACGAAGAACAAAAACAAGCGATTTATGAGGCTTTAACTTCACAAGTATTAGTCATTACTGGTGGACCAGGAACCGGAAAAACAACAATTATTAAAGCGATTATTGATGTTTATCAGCATATCCATCACTATGATACCAAAACGTTAATGACCAAATTAGCTTTATTAGCACCAACGGGACGTGCTAGCAAACGAATGGGCGAAGTTGCCTCTTTGCAAGCTTCTACCATTCATCGCTTTTTAAAATGGAATAAAGATACTAATCGTTTTCAGTTAAATGAATATCATCGTAGTGAGGCCGAGTTTGTTATTATTGATGAATCTAGTATGGTAGATACTTTGTTACTTGTTAATCTATTACGTGGTCTATCCGTTCATTGTCGGGTGATTTTTGTAGGGGATGCTGATCAATTACCAAGTGTCGGCGCCGGTAATTTGTTAGAAGATATAATTCAAAGTGAAACTTTATCAGTCATTGCTCTACAAAATATTTATCGGCAGGGTAGCGGCTCTCATATTATTTCTTTAGCACATGCTATTAAGGAAGGAAATATACCAGCTGATTTGTGGCAAGAAAAAGATGATTTAGCTTTCATAGAATGTCAGGATCAGGAAATACTATCTACACTTGAAAAAAGTATTTTGCAATTTGATCCGGATACCGTTCAGATATTAGTACCGATGTATAAAAGTGCGATTGGCATTGATACCATTAACCAGCACTTACAAGAATTACTAAATCCTAAAACAGTAACCAAAAAAGAACTAACAACCAATGAAGTTGTTTTTCGAGAGCAAGATAAGGTTATTCAACTTACGAATGTACCAGATGATAATGTGTTTAATGGTGATATTGGACAAATTGATCGTATTATGACTGTTAAGAAAAAAGAATTATGGGTTGATTTTGATGGTAACATTGTTCACTATACACCGGCGATGTTAACAACACTACGTCATGCTTATGCTATTTCGATTCATAAAAGTCAGGGTAGTGAATTTCCGGTTGTTATTATGCCAATATCCATGGTGTATCAAAAAATGCTATATCGGAAGTTAATATATACAGGTGTAACACGGGCGAAAAAGCAATTAATTTTAATTGGCAATAAAAAAGCTTTAGATTTTGCTATTCATCGTCATATTGATCAACAACGTCGAACGAGTCTACAACATTTTTTAAAAAATGGTATACTTTTCTAATTTGCTATCCATACTAGCAATAGGAGGATAAGTATGAATAAGAAAAAAGCAATTATGAGTGCAGCCGCTTTAATGGCCATTGGAGCTGGTGTTGTTATGTATTTTAAAAAGAACCCAGGAAAATTTGAAGCCATGAAACATAGAATGTTAGCTGCTGCTTATGATTTTGAAGATGAGATGATGTAATCTCATTTTTTTAATTGTAAGAAAATTCCATTTTAGGAGTGTCTTTTTTAGTGTTTGCATCTAAATTATTGTAAAGAAAAAGGAGGTTGAATAACTCCAAGGAATATGATAAGATAAACATGAAAGATAAAGATAGGAGGAATGAGAAATGATGGTACAGCAAAGTAAGGTAAAAACATCTAAGATAATAAAAAAGCCATTATTTTCTACTGTCTTCCGTGCCTTTGAGTTAACCAAATGCGAATTCGGGGGGGGGGATGTACCAATATATCCCAATTCTCAGATAGTCTAGGTTATGACTCATTAACCAGTATATTTTTGATGCATAAATGTG
>CALVUW010000011.1 GCA_944363695.1 uncultured Bacilli bacterium
CAAACAACTCGGCTTGCCATTTATGCTCTACTATTCCTGTCGAAACCAAAGCATCCCCAAGTGAGCTTATTATATCACATTTCATTAAATTTGTCATCTAACTATTATGATATTTTTGATTCTTGCTCATCTCACGTTTTAAATCACGTTCTTTAATACTCTCTCGTTTATCATAATTTTTCTTACCACGACATACACCCAATAAGATTTTTGCTTTTCCACGATTAAAATATAATTTTAACGGTATTAAAGTATAACCTTCTTTTGTTAGCTTTGCTTCTAACTTTTTAATTTCTTTTTTATGCAACAATAACTTTCTTCTTCTCGTCTCATCATGATTAAAAATATTTCCCTCTTTATATGCTGCAATAAACATATTTAAAAGAAAAACTTCCCCATTGCGGATATATGCATAACTATCTTTTAAATTAGCACTTCCTTGACGAATAGATTTAATTTCTGTACCCGTTAAAACAATGCCACATTCAATAGTCTCATCAATAAAATAATCATGATTAGCCCGTCTATTAACAATTTCCATTTTATCCTCCTAAATCTGGCATAGTTATTTTGTCACTTCTAGAGCAAACAATTTGCCTGTATTTTTCATAATAAGTATGATAGTTTGGTAAAAGTACTTCATTTAAACTCGTATAAGGATATACTTTAAAATTCCGTTTTCTTCCATATACAGAATGCGTATAAATTAACTGCGCTTCTGGATTTTCTAAAGCAATCGTTGTCACACCATCATCAATTGTTTTATGAATAGTAACATTAACCATTAGACCAGTTAATCTTTCAATTCCTTCTTGATCTGAAATGAAATTACCTAAGGAATAAATTACCATAGTTTTACCAATAAAATCAATCGGTTCCACTACATGCGGATGACTACCGATAATAATATCAACGCCAAGGGAAGCTAGATAATTAGCAATTTGTTCTTGCGCAGGACTAATGCCAGTTGAATATTCAGTACCCCAATGCATAGCGACAATCACAATATCCACCTCATCGCGGACACGCTCTATATCCGCTCTAGCTAACTCTTCACTATAAACATTATTTAAATATTCTTTCCCTGATGGTGTATTTAGACCATTTGTCCAAGTTGTATAAGAGAAAAAAGCATAACGAATACCATTTACTTCTTGGATTACTTTTTTATCACGATCTTCAAAAGAGCGATAACTACCAGCAGTATAAACATTAGAGTGTTTAGACCAATAGTCAAGTGAATTTAAAACACCTTGTTCACCTTTATCCATAGTATGGTTCGTTGCCAAAGAAACCAAATTAAAGCCGGCATCGACAAAGGCATCTCCTACTTCATAAGGAGAATTAAATCGTGGATAATTAGATAAACCTAACTCGCTGCCTCCTAGAATTGTTTCCTGATTATAATATTTTAAATCGTATTCTTGCATAATCGGTTTAATATATTCTAACATAGGTTTAAAATCATAACTACCATCCGCTTGTTTCGCATCTTGATAAATGGCGCTATGAATTAAAGCATCTCCCACCATAATAAGATTAGCCGTCATCTCCTGCTTAGGATCATCTGTTTCAGCAGGAATTATCTCTTGTACTTCTTCAACATGATTACTTAACAAAATATAACTTCCAATTCCTCCTGCTAAAATGATTACTACAACTAACCCAAGAAGAATTCTTCCAAGTGGCGTCAACCTTTTTTTCTTTACTGCCTTCATACAACTACACCTTTTTTACAATTTCAAAATCAATCGTTTTCGCTTCCTTAGAAGCACGTACTACTTTAACATGCACTTTTTGACCTAAAGTATATTTGGTATGTGTTCTCTCACCTACTAAAGTCATTTTTTCTTCATCATAAATGAAATAATCATCCATTTCTCTAATCGGTACTAAACCTTCTACCATATTTGGTAATTGTACAAATAGCCCAAAACTCATCACAGAAGAAATAATACCATCATATTCTTCACCAATATGGTCTTCCATATATTCTGCCATTTTCATATCTTCTACTTCACGCTCACAGTCAATAGAAACACGTTCACGTGAAGAAGCTAAATCACTGATATAAATTAATTTTTCTTGCCAATGATGTAGCGTCTTAGAAGACATATCATGTCTAAATAAATATGTTCTTAACAACCGATGAACCGTAGTATCCGGATAACGACGAATTGGAGAAGTAAAGTGCGTATAACAAGGGCTTGCTAATCCATAATGACCTAAATTCTGTGGTAAATAAATGGCTTTTTGCATACTTCTTAATAGTAGGCTTGATAAAATTGGAAATTCTGGTTTATCATGTAAATAATTTAAGATGCGTTGTACGGTTGTTGGCTTATTATCCTTTATATTTCCAGGAATTGAATAACCCAAATTACTAATAAAGCTTAAGAAAGAACGTAATTTTTCTTCTTTAGGATACTCATGAATACGATAAATAAATGGTAAATTCATATAATAAATATGACTAGCTACACATTCATTCGCTGCAATCATAAAGTCTTCTATTAAATTTTCACCAATGCCACGATCTCGTAAGACAATATCGGTTGGCTTTCCATTAGCATCCACTAATATTTTTGGCTCATCTACATCAAAATCTAGATAACCTCTTTTTAATTTAGCTTTTCGCAAAATACTAGCAAACTCTGCCATTAGTTTTAAATCGTTTACGTAAGGCTCATATCCTTCTGGGACACCTTTGTTTTCTAAAATACTATTTACTTTTTTATAGGTCATCTGGATTCTAGATCGAATCACACTCTCAAATATATCATAAGTGATTAATTTGCCAGCTTCATCATATTCCATAACACAAGAAATAGCTAAGCGATCAACATTAGGATTTAGTGAACAAATACCATTTGATAATTCATGCGGTAGCATAGGAATAACTCGGTCCACTAGATAAACCGAAGTTCCCCGTTCCATTGCTTCTTTATCTAAAGGTGAACCCTCTTCAACATAATAGGATACATCCGCGATATGAACGCCTAATACATAATTACCATTTTTCTTTTTTTCTATACTAATGGCATCATCTATATCTTTGGTATCATCACCATCAATTGTAAAAATTACTTGATCTCGCAAATCACGACGATTCTTACATTCTTCAGCGCTGACCTCCATTGGTAAGGTTTTTACCTGCTCTTTTACTTCATCTGAAAAGTTAGTCGCAATATGGTATTTTTCAACAATTGATAAAATATCAACACCCGGATCATTTTTATGTCCTAAAATTTTAACGACTCTGCCTTCTGCTTCATGATTACTGATGCGTTTTATGATTTCTACAACCACTTTATGACCATCAACAGCATTCATACTATTTTCTTTTCTAACGATGACTTTTAGATTAACTTTATCTTCATCCAGCATAACTGTACCAATACTATTTTGAAAATTAATTTCTCCAACATAGCTATTTGTTTCATGTTTTAAAACTTTAATAATACGTCCTTCAAGACGATCAATATCTTTTTTAGAAGTAATTTCTACAATAACCGAATCCCCATGAATCGCTCCATTAATATGATCTTCACTGATGTAAATATCATCATTTAAGCCATCAACCGAAACAAATCCAAATCCTTTTTTATTAGAATGCAAAACGCCTTTATAAAGATGACTATTTTCAAATAACATATATTTATCTTTATTAGTATGATAAATTGTTGCTTCTTCTTCCATTTCTTTTAATACTAGTAATAATTCTTCCAAATTACTGGTACCTAGTTGTTCTTCCAATTCAAAAGCAGTCATGCTCTTAGTATTTTGTTGCAATATTTCTAAAATTCTTTCCTTCATCTATACTACCTCGCTTTATATCTTTCTTATATTTATATTCTATCATGAATTTCATATTTTACCACACAAAAAGTGCCTTTTAAAAGCACTTCATTTTGTTACATAAAAGATTGTACTAAACATATGATAAAGAAAGCTAAACCTAATACCATCGTAATTCTTGATATAACTAATTCCGAACCTCTTTCTTTTCTATGTTTAAATAAATCGCTACTATTCCCTGATAAAATTTGTGCGGCACTTTCTGCTTTACTACTTTGTAATAAAACAATAATGATCAACAAAATAGAAATAACTAGCAATGCTGTTTCCATTACAACACCTCCGTTTTATAACAAGTCTATACTATCATATCTCTTTTAAAATTGCAAATATGTTATATTAATCTTTAGATTTCAAATTCTTTTGATGCTTTATTTTTCTATAGCGAACCATAGCTAATATAAAGGCAGCCAAGCCAATTAAGAAAATAATAATGGCAATAATAATCAATAAAGAAGAAGGCTTATCCGTAGATGACTCTATTTCTTCAACGGCAGCAGGATTTTCTATATGAATGGTATAAACATTTTTATTATTTTGACTATCCGTAACTGTTATTTTAATAATGCTACCATCGGTTAAATTCTCATTACCATCAATTACATAGGTAGATGTTTCATCAGCTAACTCTACTTTAATATTCAATTGTTTTTCGGTAGTAGTTATCGTATATTCTTTTTTATCAGGCGTAAATGAAATATCATGGCCTTCAATTGTTAAATCTTTGATACTATTAGCAGCAGTTTCTGTTACTTTCTCATCTCTAATAATCGTAATTTGATACGTCTTAATAGAACCATTTTCTGCGGTTACTTGAATGGTAAATACGTTTCTACCAACATTTAGTGTTTTCTCACCAAGACCTTCTATTTTACTTTTGCTATCTTCTGCTGTAGCAGCAATAGTGACAACTTCTATTTCATTGGAAACAGAGACTTCATAAATAACTCTATTCTTAGAAAAATCCAAATCAATATCACTAATTGTTAGAGATTTCAAATTATTATTGGAACTCCGGTCATCTTTTCGAACAATATTAATGGTATAATCCTTTGTTTCACCTTTTTCATTTTGTACCCTAATGACAATGTTATTAGCACCATAATTTAGGGTTACTGTTCTTGGACCAAAGCCAGGAGCAAAGCTTGCTTTACTATCAGCTAATTGAGCACTAATTGTAACAGAACTTACATTATTAGCTACTTCAACCTGATAATTTGTTATATTAGCTGAAAAATTAAGATTAGCATTACTAACTTGCAAAGCGG
Source organism: uncultured Bacilli bacterium (assembly GCA_944363695.1). Taxonomy (GTDB): domain Bacteria; phylum Bacillota_I; class Bacilli_A; order RF39; family UBA660; genus Onthousia. Next base: position 5,127 of record CALVUW010000011.1, read on the forward strand.
CTAAATTATTATTAGAACTCCGATTATCAGGGCGAGTAATTTCAATGCTATAAGTCGTTTTAGAGCCATCTTCTGCGGTTACGACGATAGTAAAATTATTTTGTCCGTAAGACAATGTCTTATGTCCTAAGCCGCTAATACTAGCACGTTGATCAGTTGCTGTTGCTGTAATATTCGTTTCAGCTGCATTTACAGTTAAATGATAATTCGTTACAGTAGGGGAAAAAGAAAAATTAGCGCCGCTTACTTGTAAACTTTGCAATGTACTAACATTAGAAGCAATTCTAACCGTTGTGGTAGTATCAGCTACACTCACATCATTATAAGACATATCACTAGCACCAAGATCCCTTAAGCCTATTGCAACAGTACTATTAGGAGCTGCCGAACTAGGAATGTTGACAATTAAATTGCCAATTACAAAATTAGCCGGTAAACCACTAGTATGGCCTAAGACAAAACCACTGCTACTTGTTTGACTAATTTGATAATTAAACCCATTACTAGGGAAATTAAAACTTTGATAACTAGTCCCATCTCCAAAATAATAATGAGCATTAATACCATTAATATCTCCACTTGTGTTAGCACTAATAGTGCAACTGATATTTTCTCCGGCTTTAGCTGTAGCAGGACAAGCAAGATTAACACTAGCACTAGCAGCAAAAACGGGTAATGGTGAAAATAAACAACCTAATACCACTAACCAACCCACTTTTCGTTTCATAGGCTACCTCCTTCTAATACATAATAAGCCATTTTCATCACATCATTCATCCTAATATTATCATCCCCAGTTACATCAGCGGCTAATAAATAAGGCTCACCTTGTATAACTGTATCATCCAATAAATGAGTGGCCACTTTCATAACATCTGCCATTGTCACTCTTCCAGTTCCACGTACATCTCCAACCACAACTAATGTATATTCATAAGTAGTTTGACTTAATTCAATTTTTAAAATATTGCCTGTAGCAACCACACTATTATTATCCAAAGGATTACCTTCTGTATCAATATAGTACATCTTACCATTTGTTCTAATTTTGGCCATCAATTCATCGGCGGCCATTCCGACAGTTAAAGATGTAATAAACTTTTTGTCCTCATCAACCGTTAAAGCACTCATATCTAAATAATCTTCAAACGTTACCTTCCAGGTAGCATATAATGTCATATCTTGCAAAAAAGCCACTTGCTGACCGGGCTGATAGGTAACACCGGTTCCATCCGCTTTTTGATTCCACCCTAAAAATGTGGCATTTTCTTTTTGTGGTATCTCTGTCGTTAAAATAATATCATCGGATACAATATGATTAATATTGGCACTATGAACACGTAAATTAACTACTTGTGGAGAAGGTGGATCACCAATTCCCCCATTTATATCATACGTTATTTGTATTGTTTTAGCATATCTAGCATAGTAAGTTTTATCATCACTTATATCACGAATCATCCCACCACTAGTTGTTACCATATCAGCATCAACATCCTCTTGATCCGTCCAGTAAGCCATCGTCCAATCAAAATAAGAATGAATCGTAGGCGTAGTAATCGTAGCAGACTCCAAGTTATAGATCGTGTCTTCTATATAAGTCGTTTGTTTAATAGCATCTTGATAATCAATAAATGTTAATTTAATGTCTTTACTACTAATCACATACCAAGTTTGATCTGTATTATCAATTGTAAGCGTTAATTTACCATTTTGATAAGCCGCTTCACTCTCTGTTGCTGTAGCATCATTATGATAACCAATAATCGTATATTCATCACGATTAGCTAATGGCGTCTCAATCACACAACTAGTATCTTGCACTTCGTTATTATAAACCGCAGGAAGCAGACAACTTTTTTCTAATTCTGAAATAGTAGCACCATTTCCATCAAAAGTAGCATGAAGTTCAACCGCTTCTTTACGATAAATAGCATATAAGATAACATCTTCTTTTCCCATTTTTAGATTTGTTAACCCAACCGTTGCATTTTTATCTGTATTCCATCCCACAAATGTATAGCCTGGCTTCTCTGCTGCTATTGTCAAATCGATTGCTTCAATTTTTTCATATCTAATCAGACCTCAAAGACACTTCTGTACTCTATTACCATAATACTACAAATTGCAACATAATAAAAGGAAAAAAACGCACAACTTGTATTAATAGTTTGTGCGTTTTTCCTAAGATAATTCCTTCATCCATAAATGATGTAAATTACAATAAGCATAAACCTTTTTAACGGTCTGATTAGCTGCTACTACAAAAGTAGCTTTAGGTTCTTGCTCTGGTTGTAAATAATGAATTTGTATGCTATCTTCCATTTCAATAGCAATCCAAGTAATATAATGTTCTTCTGTCATCGGATGTGCTACATCGCCCACTTTAACTTCGATATTTTGACCTTCCACTTCACAAACAGGAAGATGTTTTTCACTTGCTGCTTCTGTTACATTTGCAACTTCTTCTTCCATTTCTTGCCCGCAGCACATTGTTGGGACTTTTGTCTCATGCATCATTAAAATAACTTTTCCACAAACTTTACAGCGAAATACCTTCATTTTTATTCCTCACTTTCTAATTCTTCTTCTATACGCATTAATTGATTATATTTGCAAATTCGATCTGTTCTAGACATAGAACCTGTTTTAATTTGTCCTAAGTCTAAGCCAACAGCAAGATCGGCAATTGTTGTATCTTCGGTTTCACCACTGCGATGAGAAATTATAGTCTTATAACCATGTTGCTTTGCAAGTTCAATTGTCTCAAGTGTTTCCGTAATAGTACCGATTTGATTTACTTTCAATAAAATAGCATTACCAGCATGATAGTCAATACCTTTTTGAAGACACTCTTTATTAGTAACAAACAAATCATCGCCGACTAATTGAACTTTATCGCCAAGCAACGCAGTTACTTTTGCAAATCCTTCCCAGTCATTTTCATCAACTGGATCTTCAATAGAAATAATCGGATATGTATTAACCAACTCTTCATAATAATTGATTAATTCGTCAGTTGCTAATACTTTTCCTTCTCCTGCCAAATGATAAGACCCATCTTGATAAAATTCACTAGCTGCTACATCAATCGCATAGCAAACATCCTTACCAGGTATGTATCCTGCTCTTGTTACTGCTTCTGTAATTAATTCAAAACCTTCTTTATTACTTTTTAAATTAGGAGCAAAGCCTCCTTCATCACCAACAGAAGTAGCATAACCTTTTTCTTTTAGTACCTCTTTTAGCGTATGGAAAACTTCGGCACCAACTCTTACTCGTTCATGAATTGTATCTCGTTGCGGAATAATCATATATTCTTGAAAATCAAGAGAATTATCAGCATGAGCACCACCATTGATAATATTCATCATTGGAACTGGTAGCGTTTTGCCATTTCCCACATAAGCATAAAGTGGTTTCCCTGCATGATTAGCAGCTGCTTTTAAACAAGCCATAGAAATACCTAAAATAGCATTAGCTCCTAAATTACTCTTAGTCTTAGTACCATCTAAGTCCAACATTTTTTGATCAAGTGCTTTTTGATCCTCTACTTCCATACCAATTAGGTTATCTCTTAGAATCGTATTCACATTATGAACTGCTTTTAAAACACCTTTTCCTTGAAAACGATTTTTCTCTTTATCTCTCATCTCTAGAGCTTCACGTTCTCCAGTAGAAGCACCAGAAGGAACCGCTGCTCTTCCCATTATTCCATTTTCAAGATATACATCTACTTCAACCGTCGGATTTCCTCTTGAATCTAATATTTCTCTTCCAATAATGTTTTTTATTTTCATTTGTTTTTCTCCTTTGCTAATTTCTTTGTTTTAAATGTTTCGAATGGCTGATTACCTACAAGCATTCCCTGATCATTTATATCCATAATTTGTGAAACAAAATCACTTTTTTGATAAATAACTGATATTTGGCTATCCACTTCCATTCTCAGCACTTCGCAAACCTTATTTAATTGTTGCATCATAGAAATACCGTTTTTAAAGTCCTTTTTCTTCTGACCAATTAGAACATAATGAACAGCAGATACACCAAAAGAAGAAGCCTCTTCTAACGTTTGTTGGTAATTAGCAACAATTCCATTTTTTCCTTGGATAGCTAAAAATAATTGCTTATGCATCTTCTTGCTCCTTTAAATTTTGTACAAATTGTTTAAACTCATCACCACGATCTTCACATTGCTTATATTGATCCCAAGATGCTGAAGCTGGGCTCAATAGCACAACATCTTTTGGTTGGACAATCGTTTGAATGTAGGTCATGGCATCCTTTAAATACTCAAAAGTAAAGGTAGGAATATGCATTTCATCGCCATACTGCTGAACACGATCGCGACAAGCTCCAATACCAATAATGGTACGAACGGGGGAAATGTAGGCATCTAAATCATGAAAATTCTGTCCTCTTTCATATCCTCCTAATAATAGGATAACAGGATCAGAAAAAGAAGATAATGCTATTTGAGTACATCTAGTATTAGTAGCCTCCGTATCATTGTAATAACGAACTTCATCAATCGTATCCACAAACTCTAAGCGATGTTCTACTCCTTTGAAAGTAGATAAAACCGCTACAATAGAAGCATTATCGACTCCGACTTCTTTGGCAATCATCATTGCTCCTAAGGCATTTTCGACATTATGATTACCTACTAACAAGAATTGATCTCGATCCATGATTTTTTCTCCATAATACCATAAGGCATTATCTAAGTAATAGGCACCATTAATTTCTTGACAAGAAGAAAAATATTTAACGTTAGCCTTTAAATCAGCGGCAGCAGCCATTATTTCAGGATCATTAATATTTAAAATAGCAATATCATTTTCATCTTGTTTAGCAAACAATTTAAGCTTCACTTGTTTATAATAATCATAAGTTTTAAAAAACTCTAAATGCGCTTCACTTAAGTTAGTCATTAACGCAATATGAGGCTTAAACTGAATCATATTCTCTAATTGTTGAGAAGACACTTCCATAACAATAATATCACCACTTTGTAATTTATCTAAAAAACTACACAATGGATAACCAATATTACCAGCTAAATGCACACGTTTTCCACTTTCTTTAATCATCTGATACGTTAGAGTTGTAGTTGTTGTTTTACCATTGGTACCAGTAATTCCGATTAATGTAACATCATTAGGTAATAAACGATAAGCCATTTCTGCCTCATTAATTACTTCAATTCCTAGTTCTCTTGCTTTTACTACATATTTATGGTCAATAGCAATACCAGGATTCTTAATCACATAATCAAAACTGGTATCTAATAAATCATCTGGATGCTCATCAAATAGTAAGGTTACTCCTAATTCTTCTAATTCTTTTATATGATCAGGATTTTGTTTATCTTTTGAACCTCCATCATTTAGGATAACTGTATTATTTCTAGTAGCTAAAACTTTAGCTGCTTCATAACCACTTCTAGCCATTCCTAAAATAAGTATTTTTTTATTTGTAAACACCTATATCCCTCCTTCTTATATTATACGAGTAATAAAGTCATCTTTAAACCCCTTTTCATTGAAAAAAGCAAAAAAAATTGTTATAATATTTTCAATAAGGAGCGATGTAATTTGAAAATTATTACGCTAACAGAACAAGAATTTGATACTTTTGCCTCTCATCATCGATATCGTAATTTTTATCAAACTTCAGCTTATGGAAAAACAATGGAAAAACAAGGATATCATATTCACTACCTAGGTGTCATCGATGATAGTGGTATTTTAATTGGTGCAACCCTTTTATTATACAAAGAGGCTTTTATGAATTATAAGATAGCCTATGCTCCTCGAGGCATGTTATTTGATTATAATAATGCTTTTGTATTAAAAGAATTTATGGATCGCTTAAAAAAATTATTAAGTAGACAAAATTTTATGTTATTAAAAATCGATCCGTTAATTCCTGTTGCCTTGCATGATAGAACCGGTAAAATTATTAATACCAATAAAGATGCTAATATCATATTAGAGAACTTATTAGCAGCGAACTTCCAATATCACGGTCAAACTTTATTTTTCGAGTCCGAAAAAGCACGTTTCGAAGCTGTTCTAACACTTGAAAAAGATATTAAAGATCTATTTAAATCCTTTGATAAAAAAGTTCGTTACAAAATAAAAAAAGCCATTCGTTCTGGTGTAGAAATCATTATGGGGAACGAAGAATCAATTGATATCTTCTATGAATTTGTTAAACGAAAATATAGTCGTCCAGCAAGTTATTATCATGAATTATATAAATTTTTCGGAAAAGCAGTAAATCTTTATTTCGCTAAATTAAATACAGAAACATTTGTTATTATTAGTAAGCAACTATATGAAAAAGAACTTGAAAAGAATGATATGCTAGCAAAAAAAATACAGTTAACACCTAACACATCTCGTAGCAAATCAAAATTAATTAACCAAAAAATTCAATCAGATAAACTATTAAACATCTATAAAAAGAATTTGGTATGGGCTACTAACCTATTAAAAGAATACCCTAAAGGTTTAATCATAGGTGGAGCTATGAATATTTGCTATGATCATGCTGCATTTTTATTAATTGAAGGCTTTAATCAGCAATTTAAAACTTTACATCCAAACTATCTTATCAAATGGAAAATGATAAACGATTACAAAAACGCGAATTTTAAATATATAAATTTAAATGCTGTCGGCGGAGAATTTGGCAAAGAAAATAAATACAGTGGATTAAATGAAATGAAATTAGGATTTAATCCTGTGGTAACGGAATACATTGGCGAATTTGATTTTATTATCAACGCTTTACCTTATAATCTATATCGGAACTTAAATCGAAAAAAATAATACCAATACACGGTATTATTTTTTATGGTCAATCATCTATTTTTTCTACATCGTTCTCTTGAAAACATATAGCATCTAATAGTAGAGTGGATGCTTTTTTCCAATCTTCTTCTTTCGTTACTAAAGTATTAAATTCAACAATAACTAATTTATTATCTAATGTAAAATAACGAATATCGCGATAAGTATTGGTAGTACTATCCACACCCGTTAGTTTAACAAATACTTTACCATATTTTTCATAAGTACTCATATCCTCTGTAGTAAATCCCGTTAAAGTACTTTGTAAATTTGTAACATGGGATGGTAAGAGATCATCTGTCATCGCTTCATTGGTTGTAGTAACAAAAATGTGCGTCTCATTGGCAGCATCTTGAAATACCAATTCCGGGCGATCATCCGTTGGATAATTAGCATTTAAAGTCGCTTCATCCAGTGTAAGAAAAGTTTCTGGAACTTGGAGAAAAAACAATTGATCTACACGATAGACTTTGAATTTAACCACCTCATCGCCCACTTTTAAAGGCTCATTTTTTTCTATAATTTCCATCTGCTCATCATGCACTAAATTAGCAGCAATATAAGCCCCAACAACAATTAGAATAATTCCTGTTAATACTAAAACAATTTCAATTTTTCGATTCATTTGTATCACCTATAGATGATTATAACAAAAAAAGAAGCACTTGGCTTCTATTTTTTTATTATCCTTCAATTTCTGAAACAACACCAGCACCAACGGTACGGCCACCTTCACGAATTGAGAATTTTGTACCTTTTTCAATTGCGATTGGGTGAATTAATTCTACTTCCATAGAAACGTTGTCTCCTGGCATTACCATTTCAACACCTTCAGGTAAAGTAATAACACCAGTTACATCAGTTGTTCTGAAATAGAACTGTGGACGATAATTTGAGAAGAATGGAGTATGACGTCCGCCTTCTTCTTTGCTTAGTACGTATACTTCTGCTTTGAACTTATGATGTGGTTTAACACTTCCTGGTTTAGCAAGAACTTGTCCACGTTCAACTTGTTCACGAGAAATACCACGTAATAATACACCAGCATTATCTCCTGCTTCAGCAAAGTCTAATTGTTTACGGAACATTTCAATTCCTGTAACAACTGTTTTTTGAGTAGGTTTAATTCCTACAATTTCAACTTCATCGTTAAGTTTTAACATACCACGTTCTACACGTCCAGTTACAACTGTACCACGACCAGTAATAGTGAATACGTCTTCGATACTCATTAAGAATGGTTTGTCGTTATCACGTTCAGGAGTTGGGATCCATTCATCAACAGCATCCATTAAATCATAGATTGATTGAACATACTTAGGATCTCCTTCAAGAGCTTTCAAAGCAGAACCTTTGATGATTGGAGTTTCATCTCCTTCGTAACCATATTCATTTAATAAGTCACGAACTTCCATTTCAACTAAGTCAATTAACTCTTCGTCATCAACCATATCACATTTGTTTAAGAATACAACCATACGAGGTACTCCAACTTGACGTGATAATAAGATGTGTTCACGAGTTTGTGCCATAGCACCATCAGTTGCAGCAATAACTAAGATTGCTCCATCCATTTGAGCAGCACCTGTAATCATGTTCTTTACATAGTCTGCATGTCCTGGACAGTCAACATGTGCATAATGACGTTTTTCTGTTTGATATTCAACATGTGCAGTATTAATAGTAATACCACGTTCTCTTTCCTCTGGAGCTTTATCGATATTTGCATAATCAGTAAAATCGGCCCAAGCAGGATTCTTATCATGTAGACATTTAGTAATAGCAGCAGTTAATGTTGTTTTACCATGGTCTACGTGTCCAATTGTACCAATGTTAACATGTGGTTTTGAACGGTCAAATTTTTGTTTTGCCATTTTAATTTCCTCCTCTTTAATTACAAAATATATTTTATCTAACAATTGACTTTTTTGCAACTGTTTAGAACGTTTTTATCGCAGATTTTCTTAATTTCCGCTTTTCTTAATAATTTCTTCAGCAATACTTTTTGGTACTTCTTCATAATGATCAAAGAACATTACAAAGTTACCACGTCCTTGGGTATTACTACGTAGGCTAGTAGCATATCCAAACATTTCTTTTAATGGAACCAAAGCTGATAATTTTACAACATTTCCAAGACTTTCTTGTCCAAGTGGACGCCCACGACGAGAAGTTAAATCGCCCATAACATTACCAAAATATTCATCTGGTGTTGTTACGTCAACCTTCATGATTGGTTCAAGTAATACAGCTTGACATTTATTCTTAGCTTCTTTTAATGCTAAGCTTGCTGCAATCTTGAAAGCCATTTCACTAGAGTCTACATCATGGTAAGAACCATCATATAATGTTGCTTTGATATCAATCATTGGATATCCAGCAAGAATACCTGTTTGCATAGCCTCTTGTAATCCTTTATCAACAACTGGAATATATTCACGAGGAACAACGCCACCTACGATTTGATCAACAAATTCATAGCCTTTGTCTGGATTTGGTTCAAAACGAACCCATACATGTCCATATTGTCCACGTCCACCAGATTGTTTGATATATTTACCTTCACATTCTCCCGCAACTTTAATCGTTTCACGGTAAGAAACTTGAGGTGCACCAACATTTGCTTCCACATGGAATTCACGTTTCATACGATCCACTAAAACATCAAGATGTAATTCACCCATACCGGCAATAACTGTTTGACCAGTTTCATGATCAGTATGAACTTTAAATGTTGGATCTTCTTCTGCAAGTTTTTGTAAAGCAATTGCCATTTTATCTTGGTCTGCTTTTGATTTTGGTTCTACAGCTAGTTCAATAACTGGCTCTGGAACATTAAGCTTTTCCAAAATAATTGGCTTTTTCTCATCACATAAAGTATCACCAGTAGTTGTATTCTTAAGTCCAACAGCCGCAGCAATATCTCCTGTGTAAACATCTGTAATTTCTTTACGGTTATTGGCATGCATTTGTAGGATACGACCAATTCGCTCTTTACTATCTTTCGTTGAGTTTAATACATAACTACCACTTGATAAGTGTCCAGAGTAAACTCTAAAGAAAGTTAAACGTCCAACAAATGGATCAGTCATTACTTTAAATGCTAATGCACTGAATGGTTCATTATCACTTGGATGACGAACTTCTTCCTCACCTTTTAAATTGTGTCCTTTTACTTCTTTAATATCTAATGGACTAGGTAAATAATCAATAACAGCATCTAGTAATGGTTTAATACCCATATTACCTAAAGCAGTACCACACATAACTGGGAAAAATTTAGCTGCAAGGCATCCTTTACGGATAGCACGTTTAATCATTTCAACGGTTACTT
>CALVUW010000012.1 GCA_944363695.1 uncultured Bacilli bacterium
TGATAAAGACGTTATCTTCTTCTACTAAATCTTTTACTTTAACAAATGAAGATGTAGTTGTATCACCTAAATGGAAACGCAATGATGCGAGGTTATTTGAATATGGTATTAATTCTCTTGGAGGTTGGCAGGCTGGTAAGTCGGAAGGGGGACCAATGAGTGCTAGTTATTCTAATACAGAGTATTATATTCAATTTGATATACAATCAACAGCTAATGCTAGAGCTGATCTTTGGACTTATCAACCTTATGTGATAACAGATTTTAGCGCTATACAATTAGACGCTTATGAATACTTTTATTCTACAACGCATTCTTACTATACACTTTCTCTTGGAGTTTCGACAACGCAGAATTTAACCTCTTGGGTACATGCTTTACCTCGGGTTGTATCTGGTAATGCTAAAGGTGATCATGAATTTTTCTCTATTACTTTGGATGTTTCTGATTTACAAGGATCTTATTATGTGGGAGTACAAGCTTTATCAAATTCTCAATCAGCCGGTGTTACTATACATGCTATCTATTTTATTGGTAAGATGTATGAATAATTATATGATTTCACATTCATGAGACTACAAAACAGTTTACACTGAAGTTATTTTGTGATATCCTATTAGTAGAATAGGAATGAGATGAAGTTATGAAAAATGATAACAAAAAGTTAACCGGAGGGGGGGTACTTTAAAAAAGAATATTTATTTTTTATCGTGGCATACTAAAAGCAGAATCTATTTAATTCTGCGTTTTTCGTAGTTCTAATATATATACTGGTTATTTAACCAGAAGAAAAAATAGCAAAATTATAGTATATTACAAAATAGGAGAGGGTAGTATATGGCAAGGAAAGTAAAAGATAAGAAAAAAATAACTGATATACTAAAAATGAATGTTTCAAAAAGTTATGCCATATTTGTTTTACTATTTACGATTATTTGTATAGGTGGTTATTATTCTTATGCAATGTTTACTGTAGAAAAAACAAAAAATAGTGCTATTAGTATTGTGACTGGAAATATGATTCCAACTTTAACTAGTACAGATATGACTTTCACGGAAAGTGCAACCGAAAGTAGTGGAACGATTACGCTACCAGCCTCTAGTACTAAGGTAATTACTATTAATTTAAAAAATGATAATAAAGTGGCAGGGCGTTTTCAATTATATTATAAAGGAACACTTCCAGAGGGAGTATCGATATATTATACGCAAGAGTCTAATGATTCTATTCCTAGTGATGGTGTAGATGTTGATAGTGGTGTGACTAAGACATATGAGCTTTTGTTAATTAATGTAACCGAGAGCAACCAAACTTTTGAAATAGGCAGTAGGGGTGGTTTGACCAATCAAACACTAGTATTAGATAGTGATATGCATACAATTACAAAAGTAAATGTCGAAGATAACACTCGTTATACGTATAGTCCAGCAGGCTCTACTTATCAAGTATTTGTAGCGTTAGCGACGGGAAATTACAAGGTGCAATTATGGGGTAGTCAAGGTACTAGTGCAACCCTTTCTAGTGGTGGAGCTGCTGGTGGCGGTTTTGGTGCTTATACTGAAGGTACGATTTCCCTAACGCGTGGTGAAATTTTCTATGTTTATGTTGGAACTGGAAGCTCTACTATCTTTAATGGAAATGGAAGTGGGTCAGATAATCTTGAAGGTGGTAGTGCTACAGATGTTCGCTTAGTCAGAGGTGATTGGGATAATACTACATCTCTTGCTTCCCGTATTATGGTTGCTGCCGGTGGTGGTAGTGGGCATAATTATGGTAATGGTGCTAGAGGTGGCTGGGCCGGAGGGCTAACTGGAGAAACGAGTACGTTAACCAATGGTAGTCAGTCAACCTCAACAGGTTGTAGTAGTGAAACAATAACACCTTCTAAGGGTGGTTCACAAACTGCTGGCGGTACTGGAAGTAGAGGTACCAGAAGCGGAAAAGATGGCTCTTTTGGAAAAGGTGGAGATGGACCGAACTCTGGAGGAGGCGGTGGCTACTACGGTGGTGGTGGCGGTTATTATGCCTGTGGTATTTTAAATAGTGGAGCTGGTGGTTCTTCTTATATTTCAGGTCATACCGGTTGTGTCGCTATTACTAGTGCTACTTCTATTACTCCTAAATCTGGTTGTACAACGGGTACTACTAATAATTCTTGCTCTGTTCATTATTCTGGGAAAGTCTTTATTTCTACCAGAATGGTTGATGGAAATGGTTATCAATGGACTAATGTTCGTGGTTCTAGAACTATGATGCCGAATAAGAGCCTGACGGGAACGATGACGGGAAGTTCTGGAACAGGGCAAGCGATTATTACCTATTTAAGTAGCAATCAAACACGTTATACAGTTAGTACTAGAACTGTAACAGGTGGTAGCATTAGTGTTTCAACCACATCTGCTTATAGTGGTAGTACAGTAACCTTTACTCCAGCTTCTACTAGTGGATTTAGTTATTATGGTGCTACTTTACGTAATGCTAGTGGTCAAACCATTCAAACATTAGGAACTAATGAAAGAAGCTTTGTTATGCCAGATCAAGCGGTTACGATTTCACCTAAATGGCGTAAGAACGATTATATAATTGCTGCTCTTGATCAAAGTCATGTTGGTAGTTGGACGCAAAAAAGTGAAGGTGCTAATAATGCTACTTTTACCTTTAATACCAGTAGACACTATTTAAGTGTAAACTTTAAAACAACAGCAAATTCAAGAATATATGCTTGGACATCACAGACGTTTGATTTGACTCATTATGAAACATATCAAGTGAATGTTAATGAATCATGGAGTAATAATGCTACCCATCCAGGTCATTCTCATTTTTCTGCTAGTGTATCGAAAACAAATACTGGTACCATTCAAAATGGTATTGGTTATCAAATATCACAAGGAAAAGGAAATGAGGTTCGCTTTTATCTGAATGTACCAATTTCTGATCTGACGGGTAATTATTATCTGGGTATTGATTTTTATAATAATGGTCAAGCAGGCTTTTGTGATATGACCCATGCTACCTTGATTGGAAAAGTATATGAATAAAGAAGTGATAGAGTTACTTCTTTTTTTTAATTTTCTTATATAAGAAGTTTAAGAATAATAAGCCTAGTAACAAATAGATAGGAAGCTTTAATTTCTTTACAAACTGGTCTAGGATTATCCAGTTATTTCCAAGTGCGTAACCAACATAAACAAAAGCGAAGGTCCAAGGAATTGAACCGATCGTTGTAAAGATTAAAAAAGATAAAAAAGGAACACGGCTAATTCCCATGGGTAGGGAAATCAGGGTACGAACAATGGGAAAATTACGACCGATGCAAGCAGCCCAAGGACCGTATTTATGAAACCAGGTATCACATTTTTCGATATCTTCTTCTTTCATAAAGAAAAATTTACCATACTTTTGAACAAACGGACGGCCACCAAAGTAGCCCATTGCATAAATAATGACAGCACAAAAGACACTCCCTATGACACCAATTAGGAAAGCTATCCAAAAATTGAATATTTTTTTACCGGCTAAAATACCACCTGTTGCTAGTATTAATTCGCTTGGAATAATAATAATGACCGCTTCTAAAATCATCCCTAGAAACATACCTAAATACCCTAAGTTTGTCATGAGACTTGTTACGTAATGACTCATTCTATCACCTAATCAAGTATATGTAAAAAAAGAATAATCATTGCTAAATCAGTTTAATCTGTTTATAATAAAATAAAAATATAAGGAGCTTTTTCATGAAAAAAAGATATATTTGGATCGTTAGTTTGGTCGTAATCGGTATCATACTAAGTGGCGTTGGTGTTTACTTTTATCAAGAAGAACAGCAAAAAATATTAGCACAAGAAGAAAAAGAACAACAAAGACAATTATTAGAATCAATTAAAGCACATTATCAACAGCAAGTTACTACGATACAAGCTGGTGACATTTATCAACTGGTAAATGATAAATATGAATCGATTGGAACGATTAAACCAGGTGTGATATTAGCATTAGAACCCTTAGATAATATTACACTTGAAGATACTTACTTTCAAATTGCTGCTACTAATTATTACATCTTTTACGATGTAGTTGAACCAACCGATAAAATAAATAACACCCGTTATCAAAACTACATTCCGTTTTCACTAGAAATAACAACCATAGAAAATAGTTCTTTTTATGATGAGAATAATCAAGAATTATTTGTTATGACACCACAACAAACTGCTAAAGTTATTATTAAAGAACAAGAACGAGTAGGAATTGAGTTGTTGAATCAATTAGTTTATGTTAAAACAGACGCTATAAAAGAGCAAAAAGAAGTAGAAGAAACCAAAGAAAAAGCGTCTTCTATCGCATCGATTTTATACCATTTTATTTATCTAGATGGTGATACAAGTTGTCAGGAGACGATTTGTCATAGTCAACAACAAATTACAGAGCATTTTTCTTATTTGGCACAAGAAAACTATTTTACGCTGACCACTTCTGAGGTGTTACAATTTATCAAGGGCGAGATTAATTTACCACCTAAATCGTTATTGATTACCATCGATGATGGGGCACGTGCTGAGAAGTTTATTCCTTTTTTAGAACAGTATCAACTAAATGCTACTTTATTTTTGGTTAGTTCTTGGTATCCAAAAGAAACGTTTAGTTCTCCGTATTTAGAAATAGCTAGTCATACACATAATATGCACACTACTGGGGTTTGTCCGATGGGCCAAGGTGGTGGAATTAATTGTTTACCACGGGATACGATTTTAACGGATTTAAAGAGTAGTCGCGATACTTTAAATGGTACAGTAGCGATGGCTTATCCTTTTTTTGAATATAGTAATTATGCCATTGAGTTAGTACGGGAAGCCGGTTTTGAAATTGCTTTTATTGGTGGTCAAACAAAGATTAAGCCTGGAGTGGATCCTTATAAAGTGCCACGTTATACGATGTTTTATAATACCACACTTGCTAGTTTACAGAAAATATTAACCAGTTAATAAATTAGTAGCTAAACATTAAAAAAATATTATATAATGAAATAGAAGGAGAGAATCAAACATGAAAAAAATAATGGATGGAAATGAAGCTTGTAGTTATGTTGCCTATAATTTTACAGAAGTAGCAGGTATTTATCCGATCACACCAGCTTCTCCGATGGCTGAATTAACCGATCAGTGGGCTAATGAAGGTAAAAAGAACTTCTTTAATCAGCCAGTGAAAGTAGTAGAAATGGAAAGTGAAGCAGGAGCAGCTGGTATGGTACATGGTTCTTTGCAAGCAGGCTGCTTAACCACGACTTACACGGCTAGTCAAGGTTTATTATTAATGATTCCTAATATGTATAAGATGGCTGGAGAATTATTGCCAGCAGTGATTCATGTAGCTGCTAGAAGTTTAGCGACTCATGCGTTGTCTATTTTCGGTGATCATCAAGATATTTATGCTGCTAGATCTACTGGTTTTGCGATTTTAGCAGAAAGCTCCCCGCAACAAGTTATGGATTTAACAGCTGTCGCTCATTTGGCCGCCTTATCAGGTCGGGTTCCATTCTTGAATTTTTTTGATGGTTTTCGTACGAGTCACGAATTGCAAAAAGTAGATGTTATTGATACCGAAGCACTAAAAAAACTAGTTGATAAAAAAGCATTAGAAGCATTTCGAGAACGTTCTTTACATCCGTTAAATCCGGTTACTCGTGGTACATCAGAAAATGATGATATTTATTTTCAAGCAACAGAAGTGCGAAACACTTATTATCAAGCACTTCCGGATATTGTTGATCATTACATGCAAGAAATTAATAAAATCACGGGAAAACATTACGCGCCTTTTAATTACTATGGTAGTAAAAAGGCTACTAAAGTCATTGTTGCCATGGGAAGTGTAACCGAAACGATTAAAGAAACAATCGATTATCTAATAGAACAAGGCGAAGCCGTTGGATTAGTAGAAGTACATTTATATCGTCCTTTTTCTAGTACTTATTTTTTGAAAAGTATACCAAAAACTGTTGAGAAAATTGCGGTTTTAGACCGAACTAAAGAAGCTGGAGCAACTGGTGAGCCATTATTTTTAGATGTGGCTAGTGTTATTAAAAATATTGATAAGGATATTGTAGTAGTTGGCGGAAGATACGGTTTATCTAGTAAAAATACGACTCCTGCCATGATTAAAGCAGTCTATGATTTTTTAGATCATCCGCATCATCCATTTACCATTGGCATTGAAGATGATGTTACCAATTTAAGTATTCCATATGATAAAAACTTTTTATTACCTAATGATAAAGCGACGTCTTTTTTGATTTATGGTTATGGTAGTGATGGTATGGTTAGTGCTTGTAAAGATTTGATGAAAATCACAGGGGATGCTACCGATGCCTATGTACAAGGTTATTTTCAATACGATTCGAAAAAAAGCGGTGGTGTCACGATCAGTCATTTGCGCTTTTCTAAAGAAGAAATTCGCTCTACTTATTATGTGGAACAAGCTAAATTAGTCGTTTGTACACAAGATAGTTATTTAACAAAGTTTGATGTCTTTCATGCGTTGATGGATCATGCGGTATTTTTATTGAATACAACGAAAGAAAAAGATGAAATTTTAAGAATGTTGCCTGATGATGTAAAACAACGATTGATAGAAAAAGATATTAAGTTTTATATTGTTAATGCTTCTGCTATTGCTAAAAAGCATGGCTTAGGTAATAAAATCAGTGCCATTATGGAGGGATTAATCTTTAAGTTTGGTCATATTATTCCGCTAGAGTATGCTCTAAATAAAATGGAAGAACATTTGAAGAGTCGATTTGCTGCTAAGGGTAATCAATTAGCCCAAAAGAATCAAGTTGCTTTAAAAGAAGCCCAAGATGCTTGCCATTTTATTGAATTAACGATAAATCAGAGTGAATATGTGCCGGTAACAGAAGTTGAACAAAGTGTATTTCATATGATTGATAAGCGTCAAGGCGATCAACTACCAGTAAGCGCTTTCTTATCTCGTCCTGATGGTACCGTAGATGGGGGCTTAAGCCGATTAGAAAAAAGGGATATTAGTGAAGTAGTACCGGCTTTCTATAAGGAAAACTGTATTACATGTAATTTATGTTCTCTTGTGTGTCCACATGCTGTCATTCGTCCTTTCTTGTTGAATGAAGAAGAGGTAGAAAGAGCACCAGATTCATTAAAAGAAAAATTAATCCCAACTTCCTTAGGAGAAAAGTTACAATATACAATTGCTGTTTCTTTAAAGGATTGTACTGGTTGCGGTTTATGTGCTAATATTTGTCCTGGAAAAAAACAGCAAAAAGCCCTTGAAATGGTGGCTAAAAAAGAAATTATGACGACGGATACATTGTCAGAAATTGATTATCTATGGAATGAAGTAACTCCGAAAAATGTGATGCCGGTCAATACGATAAAAGGTAGCCAGTTTCAACCACCTCGCTTTGAATTTAGTGGTGCTTGTGCTGGTTGTGGTGAGACGCCATATTTAAAATTGTTGACACAATTATTTGGGGATAGATTGATGATTGCTAATGCCACGGGTTGTTCTTCAATTTATGGTGCTAGTTCACCATCTACACCATATTCTGTACCATGGGCTAATTCTTTGTTTGAAGATAATGCGGAATTTGGCTATGGTATGAAAATTGCTGATGAAGTTAAAAAACAACAAATTAAACAGTTAATTGTTCAACATTTAGATCAGGTTGACGAAAAAGAAAAAGTAATTTATCAAGCTTATATGGATGAAGTAACTAGTGAAAGTGCTAAGGCACTGCTAGCGATACTAGATCATACACCGATTAAAGGTTTAAAACAATTGCAAAAATATATCATGCCTATTTCCATGTGGATGGTAGGTGGTGATGGTTGGGCTTATGATATTGGTTATAATGGTATTGATCATGTCTTAGCCAGTGGTGAAAATGTTAATATTTTAGTATTAGATACAGAAGTTTATTCCAATACCGGTGGACAGGCTAGCAAGTCTAGTAAGATGGGAGCGGTCTGTAAATTTGCAAGTAAAGGGAAAAAGGTACCCAAGAAAGATTTAGCTAAAATAGCCTTAACTTATCCTCACGTTTATGTCGGCTCCATTTGTTTAGGTGCTAATCCAGCTGCAACGGTTAAGGTGTTATTAGAAGCAGAAGCTTATGATGGCCCAAGTATTATTATTGCGTATTCTCCATGTATAGCTCAAGGTATTTTAAAAGGAATGAGTGATGCCATTAGTGAAGAGAAAAAGGCTACAGCCTGTGGCTATTTTCCAATTTTCCATTATAACCCTATGACTCAAGAGTTTAAAATGGATGCTAAGTCGGATTTTGCTGATTATCAAACTTTCTTACAAGGGGAAGATCGTTATCGGAGTTTAGCTAAAATTAACCCAGAGGAAGCCGCTGAATTATTAGCGCAAAATGAAGAACATGCTAAAAATCGCTATGCGTATTATGAACAGTTAAAAAACACGAAAAAAGCCAACGAATGATTGGCTTTTTAATATCCAAAAAAAAGAAGAACTGCACCCCCTGGAGGCAGCTCTTCCAAAAAAAGAATAAAAAGGGGTTGGCTAGTGTGATACTAGCGACCAATTCGCCTAATTCCGAATTGGTGCTTTCTATAATAATCACTAAACCAATTTTTGTCAACCACTTTTTTAAAAAAATCTTGGTTGAGGCGTATTTATGATGGAAATAAAAGCGGTAATGATAAAAATAGAGTTAAAAACGTCTTGATATTCTTGATAAACTAGGTCAAATACTTCCCGGCGATTAATTTCATCTAGCATGACAAGTTTGTTTTTTTCGATTTTTTTTCGTATATCAAATTCATTCAATAGTGATAATTGAATATCGTAAAAATCTACATCTTCATACCAATTACTTCTCGTGTCATGACTTACAATAACACCAATGGGATGATTAGTTAGACTGCTTTTTAAATAGCTTACAATTTCTAAACTTTTACTTTCTAAATAAATACTCAATCCAGCATAAGGACGTATCATGGTTAGGATAACATCTGTAAATAATGCATTTTTATTTCCTTGATCAACTAATTCTAGTACTAGTTCTTTTTGATAATTTTGAAAAATAGTGAGAATTTCTTTTAATGTGATAATTTGCTGCTTTTGAACATTAGTACCAACGTTGTAATGCAGTAATTCTGGCAATGTTTTTTCTGAAATTTTGCCAATATGTTCACTAAAAAATTGATAAGTTTCATCACTTAAACTAATAATTTGATGATCTTTGGTCATATATAATTGTAATTTAAAACCGTCCACATAATAGGTATTAAGCCCTAAAATGATAGCATCTCTAGTATTGGCCGTTACATTTTTGGTAATAGCACCACCATCAGCGATTAATTTCATATTTTTCCTCCAATTAATTTTATGATTTTTACTTTCAAAAATGCTTAAAAATATGATATAATAGCAGGCAGTAGAAGAGGTGGTAGTGGTGGCATTAGAAGATGTAAAAGGAATTGGTCCTCGGACAGTTACCTTATTAAATAAACTTAGTATTCATACGGTAGAGGACTTGGTTACGCATTATCCGTTTCGTTATGAAGTATTGCAACGCGGAAATTTAAAAGAAACGGAAGATGGGGAACACATTATTATTGATGGTAGAGTCGAAAGCGTTCCGATTTTAGTTAGATTTAAAGCTGGTCTTAATAAGATGAATTTTCGCTTTGCTACTGCTTCTGGAGTAGTGGGAGTTTCTATTTTTAATCGGGCTTTTCTAAAAAGTCATTTGACGGTTGGTAGTGGTATAACGGTTATTGGAAAGTTTGATAAGAAAAAAAATGTTATTACAGCTTCTGAAATTAAACTGGAACCATTATCAAATAAAGTAAAAATAGAGCCAGTGTATCATTTGACAAATGGTATTACCAATAAAAATATGTCTTTATATATTAATATGGCATTACTAGGATGTGCTAACCAGATTCAAGATTATATTCCTAGTTATTTGCAAGAAAAATATCATTTTGTGAATAAGCGTACAGCTTTAAATATTGTTCATAATCCGCCTAGTGCTGAAAAGTTAAAAGAAGCATTAATTCGCTTGAAATATGAAGAATTGTTTGCTTTTATGTTTAAAATTAATTATTTGAAAGAAGAAAATAAAAAAAGTCGTAGTGGATTAGCAAGAGAAATTGATCATCAAAAATTAGATGCGTTTATTCAAACATTACCTTTCCCTTTGACAACTGATCAGCAGAAAGCAGTAGAAATGATTGTGGGAGATTTGGAAAGTAATAGTAGAATGAATCGTCTATTACAAGGTGATGTTGGTAGTGGTAAAACCATTGTTTCTTTTATTGCTATGTATGCAAATTATCTAGGTGGTTATCAAAGTGCTTTAATGGCTCCAACAGAAATTTTAGCCACGCAGCATTATGCTACCTTGCAAAAGTTTTTCGCTAATTTTTCCATTCGTACTTGCCTATTAACAGGATCAACTTCTAAGAAAGAAAAAGAAAAAATTTATCATGATTTAGCTAGTGGCGAAATTGATATGATTGTTGGTACACATGCCTTAATTCAGGAGGATGTAATCTATCATAATTTAGGACTTGTTATTACCGATGAACAGCATCGATTTGGTGTAAATCAACGAGCTAATTTAGAGAATAAAGGGTATAAACCAGATATTCTTTACATGAGTGCTACACCGATTCCTAGAACTTATGCCTTAACGATTTATGGTGATATGGATGTGTCAACCATTAAAACTAGACCAAAGGGGAGAAAAGAAGTAAAAACCATCATTAAAAAGAATGATGAAATTCCTGAGATTCTATCTTTAATGTATGAGGAGCTAAAGTTAGGTCATCAAATTTATGTTATTGCACCATTAATTGAAGAAAGTGAAAACACGGATCTAACGACAGTTAATCAATTAAAAGATCAGATGAATTTAGCGTTTGGTAGTAAATTTAAAATTGATATTGTTCATGGTAAAATGGCTGCAGCAGCGAAAGAGGTCAGCATGAATAGGTTTATTCAAAATCAGGTACAGATTTTAATTAGTACTACTGTAATTGAAGTCGGTGTTGATGTACCGAATGCTACGATGATGTTAATTTTTGATGCAGATCGTTTTGGCCTTTCAACGCTTCATCAATTACGCGGTCGAGTAGGACGTAGTGATCTTGCTTCAACTTGTATTTTAATTAGTAATAATGATACAAAACGTTTGGAGATTATGGCTCATACCAATGATGGCTTTCAAATTAGTGAAGAGGACTTTAAGTTACGTGGTCATGGAGATTTGTTTGGAACGAAGCAAAGTGGTGATATGACCTTTAAAGTAGCTGATCTAACCCAGGATTATAAAATTTTATTACAAGCTAAAGAAGACTCTTATCAATATTTATTACAAGATGATAATAATGATACATTGAAAAAATCTTTAATTACATCAATTGTACATAGTTAAAATGTAATTTTTACAAAATAGAATTGACAAGTATTTTATTTTCAGTTATGATTAAGGTGCATGATAGGTAATTACTTATTATGCTGATTATAGTCCACGATCTAAGTGTGGATTTATATTCAACCGAACCCCCTGAAGGAGCCGAAAGGCTCCACTTTTGTTTATTTTATAAGGATTTTAAGCCTTTAAAAATATTTTAGGTGCTATTTAGGTGCTAAAATACATAAAAAAATAATGGTAAGCGATTAAACTTACCATTATTTTACGTTTATAGACATATTTCTATATCGTTTTTTTCATTAGTTATATAATCATTATCAATAGTATTTTTTTCTTTTTCTCTTTCTCTTTTAGCTAGTAAAATACTATTGTTTTTATTTATGAGCTTAACTATATCTTCAAGTTTATTTTGATACATATGAGAGTAGGTATTTAGTGTTTCATCAATTTTAGTATGACCTAAATACTTGGCAACTAGAGTAATACTAGCACCATAATTTATTAAGAAAGAAGCACAGGAGTGTCTAAAGTCGTGTATTCTTATTTGCTTTACCTGTGCTAATTTACAATTTCTATTTTTTCTACTTCTAATAGAGTCTTTTGTAAGAGGTAAGTCATTACCAAAAACAAACCACTCTTGAGAAAAGTTTTTAAACTCTTTTTTATAATTGTATAACCTTTTTAAATCAGCTAGTAGTAAATCATTGATAGGTAAGTCACGATTACTATTTTGTGTTTTTAATGGACTTAATTTGTAGTTATCCATACTATAAATTGATGGTATTTGTTTATATATTCTCATTATCTTATTTTTAAAATCTATATCTTTCCATTGTAAACCTCTTAATTCTCCTTTACGAAGTCCCATATAATAAAGAGTTTCAAACAAAGGTCTAAACATTATATCATCTTCAACTGATATAAATTGATTAAACTCATCAATAGTAAAAAATAGCATTTCTTTCTTCAATTCATTAGGATTAGTAAAGTTAGTCATTTTATTATATACTGGAGTAAAATTAAAATCATACCATTTACTACCATAATTTAATATTGCTTTTATAAACTTAAATAAATCATTTTTATAAGAAGTAGCTAGAGGTAATTTATTAATTTCTTTCCTTGTTTCTTCAAACATGAGTTCTCTAGTAATCATTGCAGAATCAGAGACTGTTTTCAATACTATAGAAGCTACTTGTTGATTCTGAAAAGAAAGAGTTTTAGCTCTCACCATTTCAAGTAAAATACTATTAGCATCTTTATTGGTTTCTAAATGTTCACTATTATATATTTCATTGTAAAATTTATTATACTTATGACCAATTTCTAAAATAGCACCTAGGTTTAATTCTTGTCCTGTATTAATATGATAATAGCATTCATCTTTCACATCATACATTATTTTTCCTCTTTCTTAATTATACTTTTCTTTAATAACTCTAATTTTTTCACATCACTAAGGATATATATGACACTATCAGCTAATTTCACACCATTTAGTGAGGTGGCCCCGTGATAATTATTTAAATCTAAAATAGCTTGAGAATACTTATTTTGTTTTAATAATTTTCTGATATCAACGGTATTTACAATATAACTTTCTAGATAATAAAGTGTATATACATTTTTAGATTTTGAATATTTGAGCTCATAATGAAAATCTAATTTATTGTTTATAGTAGTGTTATTAATACCAAATATAATGTTGAACTCTTCAACTAATACTTGTTTCCGTTTGCATTCATTATACCCTTCTTTTTCCTCATAGTATCTATGATATACCTCTTTATATATTTCAATTAGTTCATTAAAAGTAATATCCTTATTTTAAATACTATAATTATAAATAGTAAATTTATGCTTTTGGCCAAAAAAAAGGATAAAGCAAATTCCAAGTAGTAGGATTTATATTATATAATATTATCCCTTCTTCTGTACAAGTATATAAATCAGTAGCACTATCAAATCTAGTTGGGAACATTTCTGTTGGAACTTTTTTATCCAACATGTCTGTTGTAATAATCATTATTTTTCTCCTTATATTTCGTTAATTAAATCGATTGGACCAACAGTATGTTCTTTATAGTTTATAAGTGGTTCTTTAATAAATTTTATGTCTCTCAATTCATCATCCATGTTATTTATAACATCATCTATGTCAAACCACTTTACAGAAAGAATTTCTTTTTCATTTATTTTTATATTACTACCAATAATATTTGTAGAGAAAATAACTACTAGTAATAAATCATTTTCTATTTTTTTATTAGCAACATTAAGAATACCGGTAAGTTCCACATTATAACCTGTTTCTTCTTTAATTTCTCTTAAAGCTCCATCTTTTAAAGTTTCATTTGGTTCTAAATGTCCAGCAGGAAGATTCCATTTTCCATAGCAAGCCTTTTTAGCCTCTTTAACTAGTAAAACCTTACCATTTTTCTCAACAATACCTCCTACAATTATTTCCATAATGTCGTCCTTTCATTTTGTATTATATTACTAAAAATCAATACTATCAAGGAATTCTCTTGCTACATCACGAGGATTTTCACCTAGTTCATCCACTTGATAATTTAATTCACTCATTATATCATTATTTAATTTACTACCAAGACTAGTTAGTACTCCTTCTATTTCAGGATATTTTTCTAAAGTCTCATTTCTAACAATAGGAATTGCATAATATGGTGGAAAGGCATTTTTATCATCTTCTAAGACAACAAGATTAAATTTTTTTAAAAGTCCATCTGTAGCGAATGCATCTACAACATCACTTTCATTATTTATTAAAGCTGTATACCTAGGACTACCATCTATTCCTATAACATCTTTAAAACTATAACCATATACACTGTTTACTCTATCTAATCCATCCTCACGATTAATAAATTCAAGACTCGGACTAATTATCATATTTCTTGATACTCTAGCTAAGTCACTCATAGTTTTTAAATTATATTGTTCAGCGGTTTCTCTTTTAACAGCAAGAGTATAGGTATTATTAAAGCCCATTTGCTCTAAAACTATTAAATTATAATTATTAGCTAAATCATCTTTAACTGTATTATAAACCTCTTCAATATCTGTAATTGGTTCATAGTTTAAAGTATCACCATAGACAGTTCCAGTATAGTCTATGTAAAGATCAATATCACCACGTTTTAAAGCTTCAAAACATACTTGGGTACCACCAAGATTACAATTTTCAATAACATCATAACCAGTTTTATCTTTAATAGCATCACTTACCATATAACAAAGAACATTTTGTTCTGTAAAATCTTTACTACCAACAACAATAGCATCTGTATTTTTATTAGAGGTAAAATATGTAAAGGCAAAGATGATTAATAGAATAACAGTGCTTACAATTAAAATAATTTTTTGATGTAAACGTTTCTTTTTTAATAATTTTTTATCTATATTTTTTCCTTTTTGAAGGCTAATTGGCGTTACTAATTTTTCTATGATGCCAATTAAATAATCTACCGTTAAAGCAAGTAAACAAGCAGGAATTGCTCCAGCTAAAATTTGATAGTTATTAACTGTTCTGATACCTGAAAAAACAAGATATCCTAAACCACCTCCACCAATAAAGGCAGCCATAGTCATAAGTCCTACTGCTGTAACTGCACTGATCCTGATACCAGCCATAATAACAGGAAGAGCTAATGG
>CALVUW010000013.1 GCA_944363695.1 uncultured Bacilli bacterium
TGTATTATCTTTTTTGATGCCCAATTTAGGTATTAGTCGTTATATAAGCACCCTATTAGAACCTTTTTTCTATCGCATGTTTCATCTAAAGGGTGATAGTATTTTCATTATTGTCATGAGTATATTTTCAGGCTTCCCTTCTGGTCCAAAATATATCAGCAAATTATACCAAGAACAAAAAATAACCAAGAAAGAGAGTCAATATTTATTATTATTTACCCATTTTGGCAATCCTTTATTTATTTTAGGAACCTGTGGTGCATTACTTGGAAATGTAAGTCTTGCAGGCACTATCTTCTTATGTCAAATTTTATCTAATATGATCATTGCTATCGCTTTTCGACCACCTAAGAAAGAAAAATCAAATTTAGCATTGTCTAATCGCTTAAAAGAACAATATAAAAAGGACCATATGCCCTTACTTGTAGCCCTCCCTGATGCAATTAACAATGCTATGGAAGTATTATTATTTATGTTAGGATCCGTTTCCTTTTTTATGATGATTAGTCAAATGACAACAGAAATCTTACATTTAACGCCCTTTAGCAGCGCTATTCGTACGGGTATCTTAGATCTAACCAGTGGTATTAATGCTGTCGCTAGCTTATCTATTGATACGAACATCATCGCTATGTTGATGCTTGGTTTTATTACTTTTGGTAGCTTTTCCGTACATTTACAAGTGATAAACGCCTTAAGAAAAACCGATCTATCTTACCATTATTTTTTCTGTGGACGCCTCTTGCAAAGTGCAATTGCTTTAATATTATTTCTCTTATTTACGCACTTGTAAAATTAAGCGGACTAACGATCTGAAAGGTATAATGTTCATTTTCTAAATTTGGATGTTCTAATACAATCGTGATACGTACTAAGTTTACGTTACCTACGATGTAATCAATTTTAGAATCCGTACTTAAAGTTAAATCGGCAATTTCAGGGATAGGATAATTGATAACATTATCTAGGCTGCCATAACGTATTTGTCCATTAGCACAATCTATTTCTAAATGCGTTGTTTCTTGCGGATTATCTAAATAAAAATCAATTTGTTGTGCTTGGACATTAGATACGTGATTCACATGTTTTTTGATCAGATCATCCTGTATCGTTTTTTGTAATGAATTGCTATAAGCAACTACACTATTATAAATTGATTCAATCTGTTGTTTATTACGATAATTCATCACAACATCAAATAACCCTATAACAATGGCCGATACAATAATAAAACTAACTAACATTTCAATGGCTGTCATACCATGATTGTTTATTTTTTTTTCTTTTCGCATACATCATGCTCCTTTTTATGAAATTAAGAAATTACAGACCAATTCGGTATAATTGTAATACTGTAGGCCGGCATTTCAAACGTAAGTTCATCCGCGCTCAAGGTTAAGATTGTATTCCCTTGAGTATCAACAATAGTTGCCCCACCATACTGATAGCCAGCATCTGGTGTAGCTTCTAAAGTAATGATATCTCCTTGTGAAGCTTGACTAGGCGGTACTGTTAACAGGCCATTTGCAGAATCAGCCACATTTATTTGAGAGGTTGACTCAGAGGGAATGGAGCTAGCAGCATTTTTATTGAGTTCGATAGTTCCAAATTGCAGACGGCCATCTAGTTCATAAGCTACAATCACACGATAATAATTTTGTTTACTCGTATTTTTAGCATAACTTGGTAGATAAGCAATATATTCTTGAAAAGCTCTAGAAAACGCATGATTATCTTTCACAAAATTTTTAAAAATATCTGTAGAATACGTGGTTAAATATACTTGTTTCACTTGAGCTACGCTCGTAAAGCCAGCACACCAGGAAGCCATATTTTGATTCGTATATTGGTTGCAATCACTTATATCGATATACCCTTGGGTGCTAGCTTGCTGATAGAAATTATCTGGTAATCCATCTAGAGCAAACTTACGCATCCAATGAGCGATATACGTCGCTTCGACGGTATTATAATCTTTATAACGATCATATTCTCCAACAAGAGGAAATAAATTGGTATACAAAAGTGTAAAGATTGTCATTAAAAAAACACTAACAATCAAGGTTTCTAACAACATATACCCACGATTGTTCAATTTTTTAGCAGATCCCATATTAGTTCACCTCTTGCAACTATCTTAAGAATATTATATAATAAGTTATAGTAAAATACCATAGTCAAAATAATAAAGGGGTTGAAAAAATGGTAACATATGATATGACGCAGACACCAGTCATTAATGTGGTGGATGATATTATTGCTTATGCAGTGAAACAAGGGGCTAGTGATATCCATTTTGACCCTAGAGATGACTATTTATTAGTAAGAATTCGAATTGATGGTGACCTAAGAGATTATAGCCAAATTCCTAAAATGTATGAACGAAATCTCATTACACGTATTAAATTATTAGCTAATATGAATATTACAGAAAGTCGTTTACCCCAAGATGGTTCTATTAAAGGAAAAATAAAGGATGTAGAAGTAGAAACCCGTGTATCTACCCTTCCTACTAATGAAGGTGAAAAATGCGTTATTCGTATTTTAGATTATTCGCGTAGTTTGGAAGGAATTGAAGCCTTAGGTTTTAATGAAACAAACTTTAAGAAAATCCAAAAAATGATTATGGAACCAAATGGCATTATTTTAGTAACCGGCGCTACTGGTTCTGGTAAAAGTACAACTGTTTATTCTATGTTACAAGTCTTAAATAAGAAAGAAACCAATATTATTACAGTTGAAGATCCCATCGAAATGAATATTGAAGGATTAAACCAGGTACAAGTTAATAGTGAAATCGGCTTAGATTTTGCTACAGTTCTACGCTCTATTCTTCGTCAGGATCCAAA
This sequence comes from uncultured Bacilli bacterium, assembly GCA_944363695.1. Lineage (GTDB taxonomy): Bacteria > Bacillota_I > Bacilli_A > RF39 > UBA660 > Onthousia. The sequence goes on from CALVUW010000013.1 coordinate 2,850, forward strand.
TATTATTCTTATTGGTGAAATTCGTGATAGTGAGACAGCTAAAATTGCCGTTCGAGCTTCTATCACTGGTCATTTAGTATTATCAACCATTCATACCAACAACTCGCTTAGCACCATTGAACGATTATTAGATATGAATGTAGAGCGTTATTTACTATCTAGTGCCTTAACAGGTATTATTTCTCAACGATTAGCAAAAATGCTATGTCCACACTGCCGTAAATTAGCACCGACTACACCTTATGAGAAAAAAGTATTTCGCTTAGCTCTAAATAAAGAAATAGAACAAACCTATGTTGCCAATCCAGAAGGTTGTCCTAATTGTAACAATGGATATAGAGATCGTATTGCTGTTCAAGAAGTGTTAGTCATTAATGATGAGATTAGAAATGCCTTAAATCAAGATGATTTAGATAAAGAAGATTTGAAAAAAATGGTTTACACTTCCGATGTCATTACAATGTTACAAGATGGACTATATAAAGTAATAGATGGTATTACTTCCTTTGATGAGATATACCGCATTATTGATATCGATGATGATTTAAACATCCAGAAAGAAGTTGGTAATACCGCCCATGCTGATGTTCCTAAAACGGTTATCAATCAAGAAGTTCCTACTTCTTTAATGGAAGATTTGCAAATTATATAAAAAGTATGACTCATTTGATATGAATCATACTTTTTTCTTGTTTTTCCGTTTTTCTAAATATTTTTCTTGCAAATACGCCTTCACGTTAGCGATCGGATTCTTGGCTTTGTTTATATCAATTTTAGGGAAAGCATTTAACATGTGCCTAATTAGAGCAGAATTTTTAATAATTTCTTGACGTACTAGTTGACTCACTTCACTAGTGGCATCTTTATTTTTAAACTTTTTGCTAGCCACTTTTACTTGTCCTAAGGTAATAACAGTAATCGTTACATCTGTTAAGAAGATAATTCCCAAAATAATGGAAAGAACTAAAATCACCGTTTGATTACTGTGTTGTAACAAATTCATTAATATAGGATTAATCAAATAAATGCACACCATTCCCCCAATTCCAAATAGAAGTGCATTTTCTAAACAAACACGTCCAGCGATATTGAATCTTTTCTCACTGTAATCCCACCAACGTACTTTAAAAATTTTTTCTAAAATGTAACTAGTTATGTATTCCATAATCGTGCAAACTAACGCTGACATAACGAATAATACAATAGGATCGTTTTCATAACGAGTCAGATACCAAGTCATTAACAAACAACTAATACCATAAATCGGTAAATAAGGTCCTAAGCAGAAACCTCGATTCCAAACCCATTTACGCTCAATGATTGAGCAGCTGATAACTTCTACAATATATCCTAATACGGAATAAAATAGAAATGCTAAAAATGTATAACATATTGTATAAATCATAAAAAACCTCTACTTAAAATAACATGGTAATAGCAAGTAAGATAATACCTACTAATAAGCCACATGTGGTTATCTTTTTATCGCTTGTTGCTTTTACGCGTGGCCATAATTCAAAGAAGACAATGTAGCTTAACATACCTAAAGTTAATGATAACAAGCTTCCCATCCATAATGGATTGACATTGGTAATTTCAAAGACATAAGCAATCGCTCCTCCTAAGAAAGAAGAAATACATAAAGCAAAAATATAGAATCCCACTTTTGACTTTTTAGTATTACTTTGGGTAAAGGTGGTCGTAATAATCATACCTAATGGAATATTATGCAAGCCTACTCCTAAACTCATCATAATACCAAGCGACACATCATTTGCGGCCGCAATAAAAATTGCCATTCCTTCAATAATGTTATGAATCACTAAGGCAATCGTTGTTAAAGTACCAATATGATTCATATTTGTAGCATTCTCTTGCTTCGTTAGATGCTTATCATGCTGATGTTCTGGTATAAATTCATCTAATACTTTAAATAGTAAGATACCAACGAAAGCTAACAATAGAAATAGCCAAATATATGTCATCGTAAATATTTCAATAATTTCCGGTAATAGATCAAAAGCAATTAACATCAATAATAAGGATAATGCTAAAGCAAAAATAAAATCTAATATTTTTTTCTTATTCTGGAAGAAGAAAGCTAAAATAGCACCGATTCCAATGAAAATTCCTAATAAAAATGTAATGAGTAAGGCAATATTTTCTGTATTCATTGCTTACCTCCTTAAAACAATACATATAAAATGACAACAGCTGCCAACAAAATACGATAAATCATAAAGGCTTTAAAATCATGTTTCTTCAAATACTGTAATAAGAATCTAATACATAAAATACCCGTTATAAAAGCCACGACAATACCAGTTATAAACATGCCTAAGTTGGCACTGATAATAGCTAGCGTGCCATCTTCTAAAAATTGTAAAAGACAAGCGCCTAAGACAATCGGTGCCGATAAATAGAAAGAAAATTTAGCAGCGGCTTCTCGATTTGTTTGTAAAGCTCTAGCAGCGGTTATGGTTGTACCACTACGACTAAATCCTGGTATTAAAGCAAATATTTGCGAACAACCAATGATAAGAGCATCTTTAAAGGTTAAATCCTTAATTTCTTTTTTCTTAGCACTATATTTATCTACTAAGTAAATAATCACACCCATCACTAATAATGCTAGGGCAATTAATAAATAATTAGTACGAATAAAGTTTTCGATGGGCTCTTCCCATAATACACCGGCAATAGCTGCGGGAATGGTAGCAACTACAATCTGCCAAAATAACTTACCTTCTTTATCCTTTGGACCTTTAGTTACCCCACGAATCACCATATTCCAAAAGTCCTTAAAGAAATAAACAGCAATGGCTAATAAAGTACCCAAATGCAATGCTAAGTCAAAGCACAATCCCATTTTAGGACTCATACCGGCTCCAATACCAAAAATATCCCTGAAAATAATCAGATGAGCACTAGATGAAATGGGTAAAAACTCAGCAATTCCCTGAATAATTCCTAATATAACTGATGCAATAATATCTTGCATGTTCTTCACCTCTTCCTTATTCTAGTATAACAAATTTTTTTACTAAGCTAAAGAAAACTTGACCTTTATTTTCTTTATTTGTCAAGTTTAATGATTAATGAATGATTCTAATATAATCTTTTTTTCTTGGCTTGGCTGGCAAATACGGCTTAGCAGGATAACCTAAAATACAAAAACCAATGCCAACATAGTTATCTGATAATCCCCACTCTGCTAATAATTTTTTACCAACAGTTGTCTCAAAAGTCTCCTTAGCACGATGAATCCAGCAAGAACCAATACCAAGACTATAAGCTGCATTCATCATATTTCCTAATACTAAACTTCCATCTTCCACATGAGTTGCAATCGTTTTATCTGCCAAAACTGCTACTACGGTGGAAGCTCCATAAAAAGGATCACTAGCCTGTCCCATAATCTTAGCATTTTGTATTGATAATTCTTTGATAACATCCTGATTCTCAATAGCAATAATAACCGCTGATTGCCGTCCCATGCCACTAGGTGCATACGTACCAGCTATTAGAATTTTCTGTAGTTCTTCGTCTTTGATAACTTCTTTTAAAAATTGCCGACAGCTTCTTCTCTCTATTAAGTTTTTAATCGTTTCATTCATTTTCTTTTCTCCTTTTCTTTTTACCTAAATCTTGACTAAATCGCAACAAATAGCCATCTGGATCCTGTACTAAAAATTCTTTATTGCCTAACCATTTCCGTCCCTGACGATACCAATTTTCTTCCATTGGAAAGGCAATGGTATAACCAGCTTCTATTAATCGTTGTTGCAAAATATCGACATTTTTTACTTCGATTTGAAAATTAATACCTGCTCCATAGGGATAAGTCAATTCTTTGGTTACTTGCCATTTTTCATGCGGTGTTATCTCCTGTAACATCAACTGGGCTTTTCCTAACGAAAAAAAGACAAATTTATCTTCTATACGCTCATAGTTTTTTTTAAAACCTAACGTTTGATAGAAAGCAATGCTTGTCTTTAAGTCACGTACTGCCAACTCTGGTATTAATGGATTCCAATACATTTCTACTCACCTACTATCTATTGATATTATACTGTAAGGAAGCTAAAAACTACAACAAAAAAAGGACACCTGTCCTACTTTTCTAATACTTCCATTAAGACTGGTACCACATGTTTTTTTCTGGAAATGCAATTTTCTAAATATTCGCCTTCTTTAATTCCTTCATGATAAGCGACTTCAAAAATATCCTGGGCTTTCCGATTATAGATAACATAAGAACCATTGGTAATAATATCCGTAATGTAAAGTGCTACAATCGTATAGTGGTTCGCTTCTGCCACTTCATCCAAAGTATCGATATAAGCCTCTAAATCAGCCTGAATTTCTTCAAAGTTTGTTGTAAAGAATTGACCAATACCAATCGTCTTGTCATCCACAGTATACAATTTAAAGTCATTATATAGTACAGATTCACGTGACATACCCTCTAGGGAAGTTCCTGCTTTTAACAATGCTAAACCATAGGTTTTATAATCTACTTCTGCAATTGTTGATAATTCATAGACTGCTTCTACATCCAATTTAGTAGCAGTTGGTGATTTTAGAATCAATGTATCTGATAAGATACCAGATAACATAATACCCGCGATAGCTTTAGGAATAGCAACTTTTCTTTCTTTAAATAATGTATAAACAATCGTACAAGTAGAACCAACAGCCATATTTCTAAAATTAATCGGCGTATTCGTGGTAATGCTGCCTAGATTATGATGGTCGATAATTTCTTGAATCGCTGCTTCCTCAATACCTTCAGCACTTTGCATCTTTTCATTATGATCTACTAAAATAACCTTTTTAGGATTCGTCGCTTCTAAATCAGTAATTCTAAGCAATCCTAAACATTTACCATTTTTAGCATTGACCACTGGATAGTTTGTATGACGCAATTTACGGTTGATATCTAGAATATCATCTACATAAGTATTATCGTCAAAGAAAACTGCATCTTTAGTCGTTCTGGTCATTGTCCCAATATAATTAGCTAAACTAACTAATCTAGCAATATGATACGTATCATACGGGCTACGAATAATGTTAACTCTTTTCTGTCTGGCTAGTTCAACATGTTCTTTCTTTACTTCACCATTTCCAGAGATAATTAGCATTTGTACGCCACAATGAATGGCATATTCAATGACACTATGACGATCTCCTAAAATCAAGATATGATGACGATCAAGTTCAACATTATTAATAAAGGTGGTACTACGATAAGAGGCAGTCATAAGTTCACCTTTTATTTCCTCATCCACTCTATTCACTGCTTCTGCTTTTAAAACAGATAATAAATTATCAAAAGATGTCTCTAATGTTTGAATATCATCACTGATAAAATGATGAGCTAAATCTTTAATGGTGACAATACCTTCAAAAATATTATTATCTTTAACAATTGGAACGCCCGTTAGTCCTTGATTTAACATATATAAGTAACTATCATAAATAGAACTAGTATCTTTTAGAAAATAATGGCGATGATATTCCGTATCTTTCAATTGTAATTTAACATCATTTAAATATTTTGGTTCTTTTAAGCCAAAATATTGTAAAGCATATTTTGTTTCTTTATTAGTTGCTCCTAAAATTCTAGCTTCTGTATTTTCTCCTAATTGCTTTTTTAAATATGCTAAACTAATCGCACTCGCAACAGAATCTGTATCAGGTTTTCGATGCCCGAATACATATATTTTTTCCATATTACTCCCTCGTTTCCTTTGTAAATTATAACATACTTTTTTAAATAATGGCATATTTTTATCGTTCATAATGATAATGACGACTATATATTTTGTTTTTTTCAGCTGGTAATAAATTTAGCTGATCAATACTGGCTGGATAAATTACGTTACAAGGTTGAAGCATACGGGGTGCACTTGCTGCAATTTTAACAACTCCACCTGTAATATTAATCCATGAATCCTTGTTATTTAATTGTGATACTGTTAACAAGCCCCGGGCGTTTTTAGCCAATATTTTTTTATTAGGTTCTATAAGTCCCATATGTCCTGACCATAGCTCATCTAGTCCCGGAGGCACCATTCCATTATGCATATGACCAGCTAAAATCAACTGGTAACCTTGTAATAATGGCCGTAACTTTTCCTCGTTTAACCATAATGGCGAATGAATCAAGCCAATGTTGGGTTTATCTGATTTTAATTGAGATGATAATTCTACTAAGGCCAAATCTTCTAGCATAATGGCTACATTCTCACGTGGTGCTTCATAATAAGAAGCCGGTTGCGTATATCCTAAAAACTGGAGATTCGAATCTTCATAGGTAGCATTATGCAAAATATGAATATTAGGACTTTTACTAGCTAGATTTAACCAAAAGTCTAATGCCATCTGACTATCATATCCTTGTTGTTTAAAATCATGACTACCGAGTGAAATCAGCGTTGGAACTACGGCTAATTGACATAGCCAATCTTCTAATTGTTTACAAATCTTCTCATCTAATAAACTAGAGATCCGATCAATTGTATCCCCTACTAAACAGATATAACGAGGAGATAAACGCATAATTTTCTCATATAATAATTCCAAATGATAAGATGACCACTTGGAACTATAGTGTAAATCAGCTAATTGAACAATACGAGTGACTTCTTTTAATCCTTGAATTCCTATTTCTGTTTCTGTGATTTTAAAAAACATACTATCTATTTTTTCCTATATGTTTTAGGCGCTTCACTTACTTGCTTTTCTTCTTTTAAATAGTTGCCTGCTGCTGTTAAACCGATCAATAAATATTGCTCTGGAACAATATCTACCTCACGACTTTCTAATAATTGATTAGGATTATAAATTGGCTTTTCCGGTTCTAATAACTCGCCTATTTCTACCTGTAGGCTTTCTTTGACGGTATCTTTTAAGTCTTGATAGGAATGTTGAATCATTTCATACTGTTCTTTTCTATTTATATTACTTAAATCCCCATTAGCTCCGACAATAATAGGCAAATCATTTTGGACAACGTATAAAATATCACCTGATATTTTTCGGTCCCAATACTGCAATACTAAAGTTTTATCTTTGTCTTTTTCTGTTGATGGATAATTAAATTCTGGTTTATTTGTCCCAGAAGCTTCTTGTTTTTTTTCATAATTTGTTAATACCTGTTCTATTAACTGTTCACATTTTCGATAATTACTAATTGCCATACCAAAAGCAATCGGCCCAAGTACATAGAATATGGCTGGAAAATAAAACCCCATTTGATATTCACTATACCCTCTCTTATCCAAATACTTTTTTATTTTTTTAGTAGTCATTTGATTGACAATCGATGTTCCTACCATGAAGGTAAGCCACGCTGCTAAACCCACTAACATTTGTACCTCCTAGCATCAAAAATAATTATTTTTGATATGTTTTAGGTGATTTTGTATCTCCTAATATATCAGTTGCCTGTAAACATTCAATTAAAAATTCATTTGTAAAATATTGTTCTGGAATAACAACACACTTTTCTTGTTCTAATAAATATCGTGCATCATAAATCGGCTTAGAAGGTTCCAAAAGCTCACCGATTCCTATTCCCTTTAAAGTGGTGGTAGTTCTCTCTTTCATTTGTTGATAGACGTTATTAATCATATCATATTGTTGTCTTCTTCCTATTTCATCAAATGCCCCGGCACTTTTAACAATAATGGGACTATCGTTTTGTATGAAATATAAAATTTTGCCATCTGTATGTTGATCACGATGTTCTAAGACTAAAATAGGTATATCAACATCTGTGTTATTTTTTTCTTCTTCATTAGTCTGATTTAATACTGTTAATTCGAGAGAAGATGTATGAACTTTTTTATTGCCCTCTTGATCTTTTTGCTTTGCCAACAGCTGTTCTACTAATTGTTCACATTCACAATAATTTTTAATAGCAATCCCTAGGCCGATCGGTCCCAATAGATAATAAAGCGTTGGCCATTCATAATTCACATTAATATTGCCAGTATATCCCTTTTTAACTATCGTACGCTTAATTTTTTGAACTATTAAGTGATTGGTAATCGCAGTTCCTATCATTGTAGTTAGCCAAGCTGTTAAAACAACCATCTTATTAACCTCCTTTGGAATTACTATTTTACACGTCTTTTATATTTATAACAAGGAAAAACTAATTTTTAGGTTTAAAAAACTCTCTACTCACTCCACATAAAGGACAAGTATAATCTTCTGGTAACTCATCACCATAATAAGTATAACCACAAACGGTACAGACAAAGGCTTTTTGTTCTTTGGGAGCTATCGATGCTAATAATTTGTCCTTGTTTTGTTGATAAAACAAATATGACATCGGAACATCCTCTGTAAATCGTTTACTTTTAACCATTTTCCCAATAAAAAGGGTATGGGTATCAGCATCAATCTGCTCCACTACCTCACAATAGAGATATCCAATGGCCTCATCAATAATCGCAATATCATCGACTACAGTCGTTTTAACTTGTCCAAATTTATCATAATCTCTAGATGAATGCATACCAAAGGTTTCAATAATCTTTGGATCTACCATTTCACTAAGAATAGAAAGGGCAAATTTTTGATGCTGCTTTATTTTTGGATTTGTATAGTTTTGCTTATTTACAGCAACACTAATAAGGGGAAAATCTCCAAAACTGACTTGACTAACAGCATCCACGACACATCCTGCATCAATGGTTGTTAAAACATACACTCCTTGCGTAATACTATTGGTTATTTTCTTTGACATTTTCATTTCTCCTATTCTTTAATTATTTATTTTAACATGGAAGATAAGTCTTGTAAATTTCTAGATATAAGGTGAACGATATGAAACAGAAAAAATTTAATTTTAAATTATTATTAGTTGGTATTATGATAATGGGCTTAACTTACTATATCTCTTCTCAAATTTTTAATTACTATCAAGCAACCAAACTAAATCATTATTTACAAGAAAAAATGATAACTGAGCAAAATAATACCACAACAATTGATTTTACGGCTTTAACAGCCTTAAATTCAGATACCGTTGGTTGGATTAAGCTTGCTAATACGAATATTAACTATCCCGTAGTACAAAGTGATGATAATCGTTACTATCTAACCCACTCTTTTACGCAAGCACAAAGCGAAGCTGGGGCTATTTTCTTAGACTATCGTAACAATTTAGATGAACTAAGTAAGAATAATATTATTTATGGCCATGGCCGCTTAGATGGATCAATGTTTGGTAGTTTATCTCAAGTCTTAGAGTCATCCTGGTTACAGGATCCAACCAATCATTACATTTATCTTTCAACCCCCACTAAGCAATTAATTTTTAAGATCGTTAGTGTATACACGATTCAAAAGGAAAGTTATTATCTAACTTCTTATTTTAGTAACAATGATTATTTTAACCAATTTTTACAAACTATCTTACAACGAAGTATTTTTGATTTTCAAGAAGTACTTACAGCTGAAGATAAGATTTTAACGCTTTCTACTTGTCAAAACAATTATGGCAAACGCATTGTCGTCCATGCTAAATTAGTGCAAATGAAAGAAACTTAAGATAAGTTTCTAGTCATCCATAGCTACTTTTCTAACAAAATAGCCTATTAGAGCCACCATGAACGTCATGATAGTTAATTGCCAGATGGTTGTATCATTTGTTTCCGGATTTTCCGTACTTTCTGCCAATTCATTGATTTCTTCCATAGTTAATTCTTCTCCTGCTTGTAATTCAAAAGTAGCATTACCTAATTCCAAAATCGCTTTATCAGTATCTTCTGGTACCCAAATCGTTGGCCTATCAGCACTCTCAGTTGTGTTGATAATAGTAGCATTATCACTAACTACCAGCTGCGGTACAGTATCGACGCCACTACCTTGACCTAGTTCTATGCCACCGAAGCCATTACCAGAAACATCAATTGTTCCTTCGAATGTTGCAGTTCCACCATTAATTAGTAAAGCAGCATTACCACCAGTTAGTTTAATATTTCTAATGGTTACATCTGTTTTATAAACTTGCAACACATAAATTCCGCCCCATACAGTATTACTACTACTTTGGCCACTTCCAAACGTTCCTACATAACGAATCGTATGGTTAGCGCCATCAATAGTAACAGGTCTCATGATATTAATTTTTTCCGTTGTTTCTATATCCTGTCCTAATACAATGGTAGTGATACTCGTATCATCTAGGGCAGCTTTCAATTCACTCTGACTATTAACAGTTTTGCTAGCTTGGGCTTCTACAGAAACCGCTGGTATTATCGCTATTGTTAATAATAAAATAAAAAGAAAGTTACCTATTTTTTTCGTCACTATCTATTCATCCTCCTTCCACTAATAGTTTGGATGATGATGAGTAGAATATACTAGAATTTTGTCATTTTAAATTTTTCTAATTAACAATTTTCCTTCTGTAAAATGACAATCTTTAGAACATTCAAAATCAGGAAAGGTACATCTGGCACCATGAGCATATTTTTCAATGTCTGTTGCCAATGGGCTATTTGATTCTTCTAATGATTTTTTATATTTTAGTAGCGTTTCTCTTGTCTGCTGCATTATCTCAAGTTGGGCTGCTGAACATAATCTTTCTTTGCATTTTAAAATAAAATCTTCATATTTTCCAACTTCACTAATCTTAACGAGTTCTCCTTGTGGGTTAACACCTTCAACAATTTGCATATCTCCAATCCATTCATCAACTAGCATTTGGTCATCTGCGATAATTGGTGGTACAAAGTATTCTTTTTCCGTTAACATTTCCATTTGATAATCAAGCGTTCTATGTCTTTGTGCTTAAGCAAGTTGGGCAAAAGAACCTTTATATATAGTTGAATAAACGTCTCCAAAATGAATTTCTTTCTGATCTATATTTTGACCAAACAAAGAGAAGTGACGGTGTTTTTCGTTTTTCATTAGTCCTTCTTCTAATACATTAACATCATCAAGCCCTACCAACAATTCTTGCATTGAAGATGATAACTTTCTTTCAAAAGCATTATTCATATCAGCATTTTCAATATATTTTTGCATCCAACCAGTAACAATATATTATACCTTTTTACGATAGCGAATGATTTTTAATAAATTTCTAACATTAATATAACCCATTTTGTCATAAAATATTTTTGTTAAATATGCCTTTATTTTGTTTCAATTAAATTTTTGTTATCTTCATTGACTTGTTGTTGTAATACTTCCAGTTCTTTAATATTTTGATTGTTCTTTAAAGCTTCCATTTGATTTCTAGCAGATTCATTTAATTGAACTAATCTATCAGACTGTTTTATATTCATTCTTATTAGTTCAGCATTAGTATTTTCTAAATTATTTAAAATAATTAAATGTAATAAATCAGTATAATCTCTCATATTACCATTTTTAGCAAGTTCAGGATTATCTTCTCGCCATTCTTTAGCAGTCATACCAAATAAGGCAACATTTAATACGTCCGCTTCTTCTGCATATATAAATTTAATTTGTTGTTCTGTTAAAGTAGGAACAATATATTTTTTGATAGCATCGGTATGGACTACATAATTTAATTTAGATAATATCCTATTAGCATGCCATTCTAGTTTTTGTTGATAACTTTCATTCTTTTTTAATCTTTCAAATTCTTTTATTAAATATAATTTAAATTCAGGACTAATCCAACTAGCAAATTCAAAAGCAATATCACTTCTCGCAAAAGTTCCACCACCATATTTTCCAGATTTAGAAATAATCCCAATAGCATTAGTTTCTCTAATCCATTTTTGCGGTGACATTGTAAAAGCATGTCTT
>CALVUW010000014.1 GCA_944363695.1 uncultured Bacilli bacterium
AGAAGAGGAAGTGGACTTGTATGAGTCAAAGTACCAAGAAGATTGATATTCCTATATTAATAGCGGTGATAATTGGCATAGTAGACGTTACTGCTTCCGGGTGTTACTTGGTAAAAACTGTTTATATACCAGCGAATACACATAAAATTACTTCGCAAGAAGAAGTAGCCATTAATATTATGTATGATTTTTTTGAATGTGGTATTCAGGAACGACAAATGCCTACTATTGAACAAGTACAGTTGAACAGAGTCTTTCTTGATAAAGAAAATAATAATACATTAGTTTGTTCTTCGTACCAATTATATTTTGCTAATGGTAATCAGCCAACTTGGGAAACTTGCTTAGAAACGGAAGATGGTTCTCAATTACTAAATAGTTATCAACAAATGGAATATGTTATCGTATTAACGAGGGCAGCACTCTTGTATCAGGAGTTACAAGATGATACAAGTACGGTTGAATTGCCCGTTGCGATTATAGAAAAAAGTATTAATCAGAAATTAGCATTATTAAAAGAAAATCAAACAGATAAAATTATAGGGGACATTCCGATCATTTAAAAAAAACGAGCCATCGTTTTTTTAAATGGCTCTATATGAATCTTGATCTTTGAATGGATACTTAGGATCGATATGATCTGTAAATAAGATACCGTTTAAATGATCGATTTCATGTTGAAAAGCAATAGCTAATTCTTCTCGGGCTCTAATCTTAATTTTTTGGCCTTCCATATCATATCCTTCAATTGTAACTCGGGCATATCGTGGAACAATTCCTTCTACATCTCTGTTGACAGAAAGGCATCCTTCTCCCATTTCTACATAAATTTTTTCAGCAGAATTACTAATGATTTTTGGATTACAGATAACATAAGTATCAAATTCTTCTTCTCCCACTTCATGGACAATTACTAAATAGCGTTTAGGAATACCTAATTGAATTGCTGCCATCCCCATACCAGGTCGTAAATCGTATTTTTCTGCTAGTTGATCAATTTGACTGTTGGTTAGATACTCAATCATATCATGGATGGCTTTTTTATCTTGATTACTTAATGGAAAAGTTACTTCCTTACTAGTAAGTCGTAATCTTTTATCTTTTTCATCTAGGATATCTTTTGTTTTTAACATACTACTGACCCCATTTCTGGCTATATTTTAACATAAAATCAAAAAAAAAGAAAGGAAAACCTTTCCTTTTCTAATTAGCGGGCGTATCTGGCACCAATGACAATAACAAGTAAAATAAATAATACTAGAATAATGGCATAATTACTGTTGTTATTTGTATTGCCCCAACCACAAGTTGGAAAGAAAAATGGTGTTTGCATACCACAGCCACAGCTTCCGCCACCGTAATAATACATAAGATAATTCCTCCTTTATCTAGTATAAGATATGAAAAGGCTCGTCAATCTGTTAATGAATTTGTCTAGAGATGCTTTTCAGTTTTATGTTATTTGTGATATGATAATAATAAAAGGAGAGAATCAATATGACGAAACAAAAACACGTATTAAGATATGTTGATAAGCCGTTATTAATTTTGTCGATTATTTTATTTTTGTTTGGTCTAGTTATGATTTTTTCTGCTAGTAATGTTACTTCCTATATGAATGGTGGAAGTGCTTACAGTTATTTTATAAGACAAGCTGTTTTTTTAGTGATTAGTGCTATTATTTGTTTAATCATTATGAAATTTAATACAAAAATGTATGGTATTTTATCGCATGTGCTGTTGTTTGGAGTCATTGCTGTTCTGGTTCTGTTGTTAATTTATGGAAAAGCTACTAACTATGCGATTAGTTGGATTAGAATTGGTTCTATGACGATTCAGCCTAGTGAATTTGCAAAAGTAATTATGATTGTTTGGATGGCACGATATTATGAAATGAATGAAAAGAAATTAAATAACTGGTTAATTTGCTCTGTGCCTTTACTTGTTGGTATGGGGATTACCTTTTTAATTGTTTGTCAGCCGGATTTAGGGACAGCTATTATTTTTGCTTTATTAGTAGGCAGTATTTTTTTATCTGTTCCTATGCCTAAGCAGGTTAAACGTAATATTATATTCTTTATTATTTTAATAGTACTTGGAGTAGCAGCGTTTTTATTAATGGCTGGTAAGTCATTAATTCAAGAACGTCAATTAGAACGCTTTAATTTTTTACGTCCTTGTGATCGCCTTTTAGATACTGGTAATCAGGTATGCAATGGTTATATTGCCATTAATAATGGTGGTTTAACCGGAATAGGACTAGGAAATAGTACACAAAAATATTTATATTTGCCATATCCTTATACAGATTTTATTTATGCTGTTATTGTAGAAGAACTTGGTGTTCTTGTTGGTATTTTGTTAATTATTGCCTATATGTATGTACTATATAGAATTATCAAAATAGGTAAAGCCAGTTATACGAATCGAGGTGCTATTATCTGTTATGGAGTAGCTGCTTATATCTTTTTACATGTAGCAGTCAACTTATTGGGATTGTTTGGATTGATGCCTATGACCGGCGTTCCTTTACCGTTTGTTAGTTATGGAGGAAGTTTTACATTGTGTTTAATGGTGGCATTGACATTTGTACAACGCGTTCATATTGAGACAAAGATTCGTGAATTGAAAATGCGTTAAATTTATATTTGTTTTTTCAGCTTATCATTGTTTTTGGTATTTTAATAAACCGTGAACCAAAAATGAAAGGTTAATAGAAGGGAATTTTTAAAATTCCTTTTTTGCATGTTTTGAACTAGTTTGCTATGATGACTTCGGAAAGGAGGAAGACCATGACCTGGACGTATCGTCATCGTAAACAACTATTGATAGCGGGTGGTATTTTCATGTTATCAGTCATCTGTTTTTTCTTTATTTTTTCTTATCAGAGTACGACAAAACCTAAAAAGAAACAAGAGCCAGTTGTTTTAGCAGGCAATGAGGAAAAAGAAGACATTTCTAAAGAAGAACAGGAAAATAATACCGATATTTACTATCAAGTAGATATTAAAGGTGAAGTGAATACACCAGGAATTTATAGCGTGAAGCAGGGCAGTAGAGTCATCGATGTCATTCGTTTAGCTGGTGATCTGACGGAAAATGCAGATACTTCTGTTATCAATCTATCCAAAAAAGTGGCAGACGAAATGGTAATTATTATATATAGTTATGAAGAAGTAAAGAATTTTACAGAAACGAAAGCCCAAGAAGAACAGAAACAGGAAAAATGTGTTCAAGCAACTGAAGAAGCGGTTGTAAATGATGCTTGTGTTGAATCGGGACAGGAAGAAGTTAGTATTACTGGACCGATATCATTAAGTCAAGCAACGAAAGAGGAATTGATGACATTAGAGGGAATTGGCGAGGCCAAAGCAGCTGCTATTATTGCTTATCGTGATGAACATGGTCCATTTACGAATATTGAAGAAATAAAAAATGTGAATGGTATAGGAGACGAATTATTTGCTAAAATTAAGGAAAGCATTACTCCTTAAATTTCCTTATTATGTGTTATTAGTTGTTAGTATTCTATATGTTTGTTGGTATTTATATCAGCCACATGTATCACTTTACCAAGGAGGGGAAGATGAATTTACAGGTAGAGTAGAGAACATTACGATTAATGGTGCTCAAGTTAAGCTCCTAATAACAGCTAAGGAAAAATTGTTGGTTTTCTATTACTGTCAAACTGAAGAAGAGCTACATCAATTACAGCAGCAACTATCATTAGGTGATATTATCAAAATAAAAGGTGAACTACGTTACCCCACTTCTACCAAAAATTTCTATAGTTTTTCTTACCGTGATTATTTGAAATATCAACATATTTATTTTACTGTAACAGCTGATCAGATAACAAAAGTAAAAGACAATCAACATCCTTTATATTCTATGAAAGAAGCGGTTAGAAACCATATTGCTTCTTTTGGTAAAGCGGCCAAGTATATCAATGTTTTCTTTATTGGAGATACAGCTGAAGTAGAGCTAGATATAAAACAGTCTTTTCAAAAACTAGGTATTTCTCATTTGTTTGCTTTATCTGGTACACAAATTTCTTTTATAACACTCATTTTACAAAAGTTTTTTAAAAGATTCTCTTGGTCTAAATGGTCTAAGTTTGTTCTGCTGCATGGCATTTTATTATTCTATTATCTCATCATAGAACCGTGTGCAGCAATTGATCGAGCATTGATATTCGCTTTTGTCTTCGGATTGAATCGGACATTTGATTTCTTCATTTCTCCTTTTCATTTAATAATAGTATCAATTTCTATATTGTTATTTATAAACCCCTATTATATATTTGATATTGGCTTTCAATATTCAACTGTCATTGCAGTGGGGCTTTTGTTATGCATGCCTAAATTCAATCATAAAAATAAAATTATAAATATCTTGATCATTTCTATTATTAGTTTTTTATGGAGTTTACCTATTTCGTTATATCATTTTTCTTGGATAAATTGGTTGAGTATTTTTTATAATTTATTGTATGTGCCTTTTATTAATGCAATTATTTTTCCTTTAAGTATTCTTACTTTTTTCTTACCTTTTTTAAGTCCTGTTTTATTGTTGTGTGTTAGTATTTTAGAAAAAAGTGTGCAATTTTTAAATGCTATTCCTTGGGGAATGATTATTTTAAAACGATTACCATTATTTTTTTATGGAAGTTATTTCTTAGTATTAATAGGATTATTTTTTACCAAGTATACAAAACAGTTTATCTTTCTCCTGCTTGTTTGTCTTATTTTACATGGGTTTCTGCCGACAGTGGCATCACGTGATCAATTTTATATATTAGATGTGGGGCAGGGGGATAGTCTTTTAATGATTATTAATCAAAAAGTAGTGTTAATTGATACCGGTGGAAAGATGACATATCAGCAAGAAGCTTGGCAGCAGCAACAAGTTCGGTTTAATGGCTCTACTACAATTATCCAATTTATTTATCATCTTGGTTTTTCACACATTGATTATTTAATTTTGACACATGGTGATTCTGATCATATGGGAGAAAGTATAAATTTAGTTAAGAATTTTAAAGTAAATACAGTCATATTTAATCGAGGTGAATATAATGATTTGGAATTGGAGTTAATTCAAATATTGGAAGAAAAAAATATTCCTTATTATCAAAAAGTAAAAGAAATAAAGGTAGGACATCTCACGCTATATTTTTTAAATGATAAATTATACGATAATGAAAATGATAACTCTAATGTTATTTATACGGATTTTAACGGTATTCAACTGCTATTAATGGGAGATGCTGGTGTAGAAGTAGAAAAAGATTTGCTAAAAAAATATGATCTTACTAATGTAGATATAGTAAAAGTAGGTCATCATGGTAGTAAAACCAGCACCTGCAAAGAATTCATTGAAGAAATTCATCCTAAATATGCCATTATATCTGTTGGAGAAAATAATAAGTTTGCTCACCCCAATAAGACGGTATTAGAAACATTGAAAAACTCAATTATCTATCGCACTGATACAGATGGTAGTATCAAATTTGAAATGAATGGAAATAAGCTTATAGTAGAAACTTATGTATCAAGAGGGAAAGCAAAATGAATTACTATGATGAAATAAAAGCACAAATTATAAATAATGAAATAACCAGAAAAGTTAAAGAATATAGCCAAAATAGAAGTAACTTGGAGACATATTATAATGTTGGAAAACTGTTGGCAGAAGCGGGAAAACATTATTGAGAAGGAATTATCAAAGAATATTCACAGCGAATGACTGTTGAATTTGGAAAAGGATATGGTCTATCCAATTTAAAGAATATGAGAAAATTTTATCTTATGTTTTCAAAAGGCCAAGCAGTGCCTGACCAATTGACTTGGTCTCATTATATCTGAAAAAAGTTTTACAAAAACTAATCATGGAAAATATGGTCCTTTTTCTAAAAGAGTTGAGTAATTCTTTAAATAAGAGAAGCCTATTTATCGTAATGTTCTTATGAAAAGAATTGAATTTTAACTTAAAATTAATTACAATAAAAGAAGTAAAGGAAGGGTGCTATGAAAAAGATAACAACTTTATTGTCTGCAGCTAATCAAGAAAAATTAAAACGTGAGTATATAAATGCTCATCAAAATAAAGCTTTTGCAGCTTATGTAGATCAACTAGATGTAAATGACGATGTTTTGATGCAATATACTTCTCGCTTGGAAGATGTTGTAGAAGAACAAGAACGTTGCAAAAATTGTCCGGGTTTAGGAGAATGCCAAAATATATTAAAAGGACATGCTTTGTCAGCTATTAAAACAAAAGAAGGTTTGTTATTTTCGTATGTTGCTTGTCCTTATTTTCAAAAACGAGAAAAACAATTAGCCTATCAACAAAATATTACTTGCTATGATTTGCCAAAAGAAATTAGAGAGGCTTCTTTTAAAAATATTTATAAAGATGATAAGAATCGAACGCCAATTATTCTTTATTTTAAAGAATTTATAGATGGCTATTTAACCAAAAAAAATCCAAAAGGAATTTATTTACATGGATCTTTTGGATCAGGAAAAACCTATTTAATTGCTGCTTTATTTAATGAATTAGCCAAAAGGGATATTGTTAGTGCCCTTGTTTATTATCCTGAATTATTACGTAGTTTGAAATCATCTTTCCACAGTAATTATGAGGAACGATTTGAATTCTTAAAACGGGTGCCGTTATTATTATTAGATGATATTGGTGCTGAAAATGTAACTACTTGGAGTCGCGATGAAGTACTAGGACCTTTGTTACAATTTAGGATGGAAGAACATTTACCTACCTTTTTTACATCTAATTTGACACTATCAGAATTAGAAAAAGTATTAGCAGGAAGCAATAGTGGCGCTGAACAAGTAAAAGCTAAAAGAATTGTGGAACGAATTAAACAGTTAACAGTTGATATGGAATTAATTAGTAAAAACCGTCGCCATTAACGGTCTTCAATAATAGCTAAAGTGTCACCAACTTTCAAAGTTGTAGCACTACCAGTTGGTAATTCATATATATAATAGACTTTTCGTTTAGGAAAAACGATTTTTTCACTACGAATATTTGGATATAAGTATAAGATTTTATGGTCTTTGTCGGTCATGATAATATCAACATTTTGGCAAAGAAAATATGTATTGATGCCCATCTTTTTGGCATACCGAACACCTACTTGAATAGGATCTAATCGGAAGCGTAATCCTTTCATTCTTTCGCCAAATGTTATTAGGTCATTAATTTTCATTTTCTTATTTTTAATTTTAATATAGATTTGTTGCATAGTTCCACCTCGTATTTATCATATCATTTAATTGCGGTAGGAGCTAGAATAAACTCATAAAATATGATATTATAACCAAGAAGGAGTGAGAAAAATGAGTGGACATTCAAAATGGGCAACGATTCATCGTAAAAAAGGAGAACTAGATGCAGCACGTGGAAAAGTATTTCAAAAATTAGCTAAAGAGTTGTATGTAGCAGCTAAAAGTGGCACGCCAGATGTAGATAGTAATCCTACACTTAGAATGGTGGTAGAAAAAGCTAAAGCAGCTAATATGCCAAAAGACAATATTCAAAAAGCCATTGATAAGGCGAAAGGTGCTAGTGAAGGTGAAAACTTTGAAAGTATTCGCTATGAAGGTTATGGACCAGGTGGTGTAGCAATCATGGTGGACTGTTTAACGGATAATCGTAATCGTACAGCTTCTTTAGTACGCAGTACGTTTTCTAAACGTGGCGGTAATTTAGGAACAGATGGTTCAGTAAGTTATTTATTTGAACGTAAGGGGTTAATCGAAATACCGAAAGAATACAATGAAGAAGAAGTAATGATGGCAGCTTTAGATGCTGGTGCTACTGATATGGAAACATTAGATACAAGTTATTTTATTACCACACCGGCAGATGCTTTTATTGCCGTGAAAGATGCTTTAACCAAATTAGGTGTAGCAGAATTTTTGACAAGTGAAGTAAGATTTGTACCAAGTAATGAAATTGAAACTGACGACGAAACCAAAGAAAAAGTAATGAATTTAGTTAATCAGCTAGAAGAAATTGATGATGTACAAGATGTTTATTACAACTTAAAGGAAGATTAGGGGTATACGATGTATAACTATATAATTGGTACGGTAACAGACATTATTGGTAATGCAATTGTCGTAGAAAATCAAAAAATCGGTTATCTTATTTATACGCCTAATCCTTTTGCTTTTGAAGAAAATAAAGAGTATAAAATATATGTATATCAACAAATCAAAGAAGATGAGCATTGTTTTTTCGGTTTTAAAACAAAAGAAGAGAAAGAATTGTTTTTAAAACTTATCAGTGTTAAAGGCCTAGGACCTAAGATGGCTTTACCAATTTTGGCAACAGGTTCTATTGCCGGTATCAGTGATGCGATTGAGCGTGAAAATTTATTGTATTTAAAGAAGTTTCCAAAGATTGGTGATAAATTAGCTAAACAGATGATTTTAGATTTAAAAGGAAAATTACAACAATTTGAAGGAAATACAATTGTTGATAATCATAATGATGAATTGCATGACGTATTAGTAGGACTAGGATATAAAGAAAAAGAAATTAGAACAGTTTTAGGTCAAGTGGATACCAGCTTAGTCATTGAGGAACAAGTTAAGATGGCTTTAAAACTTTTTTTGAAGTAGGAGGTAGTAGATGGACGAGAGAGTAGTGAGTCAAGAAGAATTAGTCGATGATGGGATTATTGATAATAGTATTCGTCCGGAATTACTAGATGAATATATTGGTCAAAGTGAAGTAAAAGAAAATATTAGAGTATTTATTGAAGCTGCTAAGTTACGAAACGAACCCTTAGATCATGTATTACTCTATGGACCACCAGGGCTTGGAAAAACGACACTCGCTTATATTATTGCTCGAGAATTAGGTGTTAATATTAAAACGGCCAGTGGACCTAGTATTGAAAAATCTGGTGATTTAGCGGCTATATTATCGACACTGGAGCCAGGTGATGTCTTATTTATTGATGAGATCCATCGGATGCCGCGTTATATTGAAGAAATTTTATATCCCGCTATGGAAGATTTTTCACTAGATATCATTATTGGCAGTGAAGGAAATAGTCGTAATATAAAAATAGATTTACCACCTTTTACCTTGGTGGGAGCTACTACTAGAGCTGGTGATTTATCGGGTCCATTACGCGATCGCTTTGGTATTATTTCAAAATTGAAGTTCTATACCAAAGAAGAATTAGCAGCTATTATTAAACGGACTAGTCGTGTATTAGCAATGCCGATTGATGATGATGCCGCTAATGAACTAGCAAGTCGTAGTCGAGGAACACCAAGAATTGCTAATCGTCTTTTTAAACGAGTACGTGATTTTGCTATTGTTGATGGTAAAGAAGAAATTGATTTAGATATTACGAATAAAGCCTTAGATCGTCTAAAAGTAGATAAAGATGGCTTGGATGAGACCGACTATCAGTTGTTAAAAGCTATTATTGAAAGATTTAATGGTGGACCAGTTGGAGTCGATGCCCTTGCTTCTTCCATTGGTGAAGAAGTAACGACTATCGAAGATGTGATTGAACCTTATTTGTTACAAGAAGGTTATTTGAAACGAACTAGTCGGGGACGAACAGTAACTGATAAAGCCTATCAACACTTACATATTAGTTATCAAGGTGGATTATTTGGAGGGGACGGATTAGATGTATAACGATTTTATTGATACAATTTGTCAAGAAATTAATGATCATTTTCATGAATTAACACAGGATGAAGTACGCACTTTAATTTGGCGTTTAGGTAGTTTTGTGGAAGGAAAAAAACAATCGCCAGAATTTAAAGAAAAAGTATTGGAGATTAATCGTCATTTATTAGGCGAGAGAGTCTCTAAAAATAAACGGGTGCGTAGTTTATTAGCATTTACTTCACTTTGTTTAAATGATCAGATGGATTATCAACAATTCTCAACGCCAGAGTTAACATTCTTAGCTAAACATGTAGATACGCTAAATCAAGAACAGGAAGAACAATTTGTTGCAATCTATGGTCAAGGTGAAGTTATTCCTTTATTATGTCAACAGGTAACAGATGATCAAGAAAAATCATTTTATCTAACTTACTATGCTAATGATAAAGATCAATTACAAAAAGATTTACAAACAAAACCACTTGATGTAATCAGAAAAGCTACCAATTATCATCTATCATATCAAGACAGTAAAGAACAAATAGGAGGATTTTATCGCAATGGAAGTCGCAGATTTTGATTATGAATTACCAGAAGAATTAATTGCACAAACACCTATAAAAAAACGGGACGCGTCCCGTCTTTTAGTGTTAGATAAAATAACTGGCGCGATAGAACATAAACATTTTTATGACATAATAGATGAATTACAGCCTGGTGATACCTTAGTATTGAACAACACGAAAGTAATACCCGCTCGCTTAATTGGCGAAAAACAAGAAACCAACGCGGTTATTGAACTGTTATTATTAAAAAATATAGATGGTGATGAATGGGAGTGTTTAGTGAAACCAGCTCGTCGGATTCATGTCGGTGATATGGTCACTTTTGGAAATGGCCTATTAACAGCGACTTGTACTGCACTTGGAGAAGAAGGAATTCGGTATTTTGTATTTCATTATCAAGGCATATTTTATGAAATCCTAGAAACGCTCGGTAGCATGCCCTTACCACCTTATATTCATGAAAAGCTAGAAGACAACAATCGCTATCAAACTGTCTATGCCAAAGAAATGGGAAGTGCCGCTGCTCCAACGGCAGGCCTTCATTTCACTACTGACTTGTTAAAAAAAATAGAGGAAAAAGGTGTTCATATCGCCTATATTACCTTGCACGTTGGTTTAGGAACTTTCCGACCAGTTAAGGTCGAAAAAGTAGAAGAACATAAAATGCATAGTGAATATTATCAAATGTCACAAGAAGTTGCTGATTTATTAAACGAAACAAGAAAATCAGGACATCATATTATTGCAGTTGGTACAACTTCTACTAGAACTTTAGAAACGATTTATCAAAAGTATCATCGATTTAAAGCGTGTTCGGGTTGGACAGATATATTTATTTATCCAGGAAAAAAAGTAGAAAGTATTGATGGACTGATCACTAATTTCCATTTACCTAAGTCTACTTTGGTTATGTTAGTAGCGGCTATTGCTGGAAAAGAAAATATCTTAAATGCTTATCGTATTGCCGTTAAAGAAAAATATCGCTTTTTCTCGTTTGGAGATGCAATGTATATCAAGCCAACCACAGACACATCTTTAAATACCACAGACACATCTTTAAATAAAAAATGTTGAAATTACAAATTAAATAAGATATAATAGCCGTATTGGAGGAATGAGTAGATGGCAAAAGAAAAGAAAAATGTACATAATATAGAAATTAAAGTAGAGGGCGAAAAGTGGGAAAACGCTCTAGATAAAGCTTTTAATAAGAAAGTGAAAAATGTAGAAGTAGATGGTTTTAGAAAAGGAAAATGTCCAAGAAATATCTATGAAAAGAAATTCGGAAAAGAATCTTTATTTATGGATGCAGCCGATGCTCTTCTACAAGATGCTTATACTGAAGCTTTAGAAAGTAGTAAGTTAATACCAGTTGTACAGCCAAGTGTTGATTTAAAAAGCATTGACGATACTGGTGTAACTTTCACCTTTAAAATTATCACAAAACCAGAAATAACAGTAAAAAAATATAAAGATTTAGGTATTAAACCAGAAGAAGTAGAGGTATCTAAAGATGAGGTCGATCATGAAATTGGTCACTTATTAGAAAGATATACAGAATTAGTACCAAAAGAAGAAGGAACTGTTGAAAATGGTGATGTTGCGATCATTGACTTTGACGGTTACAAAGACGGTGTTCCTTTTGAAGGTGGTAAAGGGGACAATTACTCTTTAGAAATTGGTAGTGGTACTTTTATTCCAGGCTTTGAAGAACAGTTAATCGGAATGAAAGCAGGCGAAGAAAAAGATATTAATGTTACTTTCCCAGAGGACTATCCTGCAGAAGACTTAGCTGGTAAAGAAGTCACTTTTAAAGTAAAAGTCAATGAAATTAAACAAAAAGAAACAAGAGAATTAGATGCTGATTTCTTTGCTGATTTAGGTATGGAAGGGGTAGAAGATGAGGAAAGTCTTCGCCAAGAAATAGAAGCTAATATGAAAGCTCATAAGGAAATGGATGCAGAAAACCATTATATTGACCAATTATTAGAAGAAATTGGTAAGAATGTGGAAGTAGATATTCCAGAAGAAATGGTAGATGAAGAAATTGATCGCCTAAAAAGACGCTTCGAACAACAATTAGCTATGCAGGGAATATCTTTAGACTTATACTATCAATTCACGAAGAGTACTGAGGATGATTTGAAAGCACAATTAGAAAAAGAAGCTTATGCCAATGTATTATATCGTTTAATGCTAGAAGAAATTATGAATCTAGAAAAAATTGAAGTAACAGCTGAGGAAGCTGATAAAGAAGCAGAAAAACTAGCTGAAAAATATCAGATGGAAAAAGAAGCATTCCTAAAAGAATTTGGTGGTATCGATATGGTACAATACGATTTAGAAATGCGTAAAACTATTGAATTATTAAAAGAATTAAACAAGTAAAACCTTTACCGACTAAAGGTTTTCTGTTATACTGTTAAAGAAACAAGGAGGGATTAGGATGGCAAAAGTAGGAAATAGACAAAAAAAGACGCTAGTTTGTACAGTATGTGGCGAAGAAAACTATCGTGTTGAAAAAAACGTCAAAAATACAACTGAAAGATTAGAAATTAGTAAATACTGTCCAAAATGTGGTAAACATACAACCCACAAGGAAAAGAAATAATAGATAGAAAGAAGGCTAGAAGTAATGATCAACTCAAATGATTTAAAAGCAGGCATTACAATTCAAGCAGAAGGTAACATTTACATGGTACTAGATAGTCAACATGTAAAACCTGGTAAAGGTGCTGCGATTGTAAAAGCAAAATTAAAGAACTTACGTACAGGTGCTATTGCTGAAAAAACATTTGGTGCTGGTATTAAAATTGAATCAGCTCATATTTCAAAAAAACCAATGCAATTCTTATATAGTATGGGAGATACCTACTATTTTATGAATATGCAAGATTATGAACAGATCGAATTAGATAAATCAGTCATTGGTGATGATGTAAAATTCCTAAAAGAAAATTTAGAAGTAGAAATTATTTTCTTTGAAGGGGAAATGTTAGGTATGAATCTACCAGACAAAGTGGTAATGAAAGTTGTTAAAACAGAAGATGCGGTTAAAGGTAATACATCTACTGGGGCCATGAAAAATGCCGAAGTAGAAACAGGAATGACAGTTCAAGTACCACTATTTATCAAACAAGATGAAGATATTTTAATTAGTACCAAAGATGGTAAATATGTATCAAGAGCTTGAAGTTAGGCTCTTTTTTTGATTATAAGGAAATTGCGTCTAAATTATTGCAAAATGGAATAAAGAAAAAGAAGGTTGAATAAACCATAGGAATATGATAAGATTATCATGAAAGATAAAGATAGGAGGAATGAAAAATGATGGTACAGCAAAGTAAAATAAAAACAACAAAGATAAAAGAAAAACTGTTATTTTCCACTGTCTTCCGTACCCTTGAGTTAACCAAATGCGAATTCTGGGATTATACCAACATATCCCAATTCGCGGATAGTCTAGGTTATGACTCATTAACCAGTAGATTTTTTGAGTATAGATATGTCACAATAAGAGCAGGATAGTAATAGATTCTGTTCTTTTTAGTGGTTATAAATGGCGAGAGGAGTAAAAAATAAAATGAAAAAGAAGAAAGAATTAATCATATCGATTGCAGCAGTTATCGTATTGGTACTAGCTATAGTAGGTGTCTCATTTGCCGCATTCAACTATAGCCGTACTGGTGAGAAAGTCAATACGATCACTTCCGGTGCGATTAGTATGCAATATACGGAAACAGATAATGTGATTCAAATTGATAAAGCCTTGCCAACAACCGATGCGACTGGTACAGTGAGATTAAAAGAAGGAGAATACTTTGACTTTAGTGTTAGTGGTACCATTCAAGGAACAGCGAATATCAACTGGGAGATAGCAGCAGAGGATATTACTACAGCTGAGAGGAAAATAGATGGATCCAATATCAAACTCTATCTAACAGAAGTAAATGACTCACAAGAAACAGAAGTAATGGCTCCTAAAGTCTATAGTGAAG
>CALVUW010000015.1 GCA_944363695.1 uncultured Bacilli bacterium
AAAATTACAAACAAAAACGAGAATATTTTCCCGTTAATGTTTAAATTTTTTTGAGACATTTTCAAAAACTATTGACACTAGAAAAATAGCAAAAATGACAAAAAACTGTAAAATGTTGACATTTGTTGTTTAAAATTTAACATATTAGATTTACAAAAATAGGAAAATTCGTTACTATATAGGTAAGCAGTGGAAGATTGTGGTGAAAAGTGGGGGATTGCTATGTTCATGGGTGAATATCATCATAGCGTCGATGAAAAAGGACGTTTGATTATTCCAGCAAAATATCGTGAAATACTAGGTAATCATTTTGTGATGACTCGTGGTATTGAGCATTGTATTTATGTTTATCCAGAAGAAGCTTTTACCCACATTGTCAATCAATTAGAAACATTACCATTTACTAAAAAAGATGCCAGAGGATTTACAAGATTCTTTATGTCTGGCGCTACTGCTGCAGAATTAGATAAACAAGGCCGGGTCTTAATTCCGACTCCTTTAGCAAGTTATGCGATGTTAGATAAAGAAGTCGTAATTGTAGGTGCAATGGATCGACTTGAAATTTGGGATAAACAACAGTGGCAAGCGTTTATGGATTCTGCTGTTACTTCTATGTCTGATATTGCAGAAGGCTTATTTCAAGAGGTGAAATAATGCATGAGAGTGTTTTATTAGAAGAAGCGATTACTAGTCTTCATTTACAAGAAGATAGTATAGCGGTTGATATGACCTTAGGTTTTGCGGGACATAGTAGTGAAATTTTAAAAAGAGTAAAAAAAGGGTACTTATTCGCCTTTGACCAAGACGAGGAAGCGATTGCTTATAGCAAACAGAAACTAGCAGCAATAGGAAGTAATTTTGAAATTATCGATGCTAATTTTGCTAATTGCAAAATAGAACTAGCCAAGCGGGGTATCACCCAAGTTAATGCTATTTTATATGATTTAGGTGTTTCCAGTCCACAGTTAGATCGCGATTATCGTGGCTTTAGTTATCATCAAGATGCGATTTTAGATATGCGGATGGACCATGATAACCCTCTAACGGCAGAAATTGTTGTTAATACTTACACAGAACAAGATTTACAACGTATATTTTGGCAATATGGGGAAAGTAAATATGCCAAAGCAATTGCTCACAAAATTGTAACACATCGCAAGCAGCAACCAATTACCCATACACTAGAGTTAGTCGATATCATTAAATCAGCGGTTCCTATTCAGTATCGCTTAAAAAAGCATCCCGCTAAACAAATTTTTCAGGCCATTCGTATGGAGGTAAATC
The DNA here is from genome assembly GCA_944363695.1 of uncultured Bacilli bacterium. Taxonomy (GTDB): domain Bacteria; phylum Bacillota_I; class Bacilli_A; order RF39; family UBA660; genus Onthousia. The sequence continues at coordinate 1,285 of CALVUW010000015.1, forward strand.
ATGAACTGGATGTCTTAGCTACTTCCTTACAAGCTGCTTTTGACTTATTAGCAGTTAATGGTTATCTAGCTGTTATTACATTTCATTCTTTAGAAGATAGAATGGTAAAACAGTTATTTAAACAAAAAAGTGAAATTGATCCAATTGTAAAAGGAATGCCCGATATTCCACCAGAGAAGTTACCTGATTTTAAGTTGATAACAACCAAAGGAATTAAACCTAGTGCAGAAGAATTGGACCATAATCCTCGTTCTCATAGTGCGACGTTACGGGTTATTCAAAAAATAAAATAGAAAGGAGTTACTAACATGCCAAAAAGAAATGTGAAAAAAAGAGTAAAAATGAGTAAGTTTGAACGTCTTATTTATACGTTTGCAATTGTTTTGGCTGTTAGTGCGCCAATTACAATTGTCTTTTCTAAAGCAACCCTATCTCAAATTAACTTTGAAGTAGAGAAAAAGAAACGAGAAATTTCTGAGCAAACCAAAACAAATGAAAGTTTATCCATGAAGATTAATGAATTAGCATCATTAGATAAGATTCAAGAAGTTGCTAAAAATGAAGGTTTAAGTTATAATAATGATAACATTAAAACTGTAGAAGAAAAGTAGGGTGTGGTAATTTGAAACAAAAAAAAAGAGCAAGAAACGATGTTAAACTAAATAAACTAGTAGTTGTGCTAGCTCTTTTTTTGTTTGTTATTATGATTGTTAGAGTATTACAATTGGCTTTATCGGATGAAATTGATGATGTCAATTTGCAAGCATTAGCCAATCAACGTACCACTAAAACAGATATTATTAAAGCAGAACGAGGTACTATTTACACCAGCGATGAAGAAGTCGTCGCTCAAAATGTATCTTCTTATAAATTAATAGCTTACCTTTCTGAAAGCAGGACAACCGATCCGGATGATCCTCAACATGTGGTTGATAAAGAAGGCACAGCCGAAGCTTTAGCACCGATTCTAGGAATTAGTAAAGAGGAAATTTTACGATATTTAAGCCGAGAAGGTGTTTATCAGACTGAATTTGGAACAGCAGGAAAAGGGTTGACTGAACTAACAAAAGAAAAAATAGAAGCCCTAAATTTGCCGGGATTAGATTTTGAAGAAAGTTTTAAACGGTATTATCCTAAAGGCGATTTTATGTCGTACGTTCTTGGTTATGCGAAAGAAGATACAATAACTGATGAAGATGGTAATGAACAGACGACGATGACTGGTGAGATGGGGATTGAAAAATATTATGATTCAACTCTAAAAGGAGAAGATGGTTATAATACGTATCAAAAAGACTTACAAGGGTATAAAATTGCTGGTACCAAAGAAGTTAGCAAAGAAGCAGAAGATGGAAAAGATATCTATCTAACGATTAATAGTAGTATTCAATTTTTTGTGGAACAAGCATTAGATACGGCGGAAGCTAATTATTCGTATGAATGGTTTACCATTATGATTGCCGATGCCAATACGGGCGCTATATTAGCCGCTAGTAGTTCACCATCGTTTGACCCAAATGTCAGAGATATTACAAATTATTTAGACTTGAATGTAGCTTCGCCTTATGAACCGGGTTCTACTATGAAAATTTTCACCTATATGGCAGCGATGGAAAATGGCGTCTATAACGGATCAGAGACGTATCATTCTGGAACTTATGTTACCTCTGATGGTACTGAAATTGGTGACTGGAATCGAGCTGGTTGGGGTGATATTACTTTTGATCGTGGCTTTGTATTGTCTAGTAATGTTGGTGTTATTAATCTAATTGATCGGCATTTAAATGCTAGTATTTTACGTAGTTATTATAAAAAACTGGGCTTTGGTAAGAAAACTGGTATTGAATTACCAAATGAAGCGACTGGAAAACTTAATTTTAAATATGAAACTGAAATTTTCAATGCTGGATTTGGACAAGGTATCACTACAACGCCGGTTCAAAATATTCAAGCCTTAACATCTTTAACAAATAAAGGAGTAATGCTAAAACCATATATTGTTGATAAAATCGTTGATCCGGATACAGGAGAAGTTATTTATCAAGGAAAACGTGAAGAAGTAGATACGGTTGCTAGCGAGACGACAGTTAATAAAATGAAAGATTTAATGTGGGAAACTGTTAATGGTGCTGGTAATACGGGTGCTGGTTATCGTTTGGACGGTTATGATTTAATTGGAAAAACAGGAACTGCTCAGATTGCTGATGAATCCGGTGGTGGTTACTTAACTGGAGCTTCTGATATTATTTCATCATTCGCTGGTATTTATCCGAAAGAAGATTCAAAAGTAATTATCTATGCTTCTGTTAAACGTCCAGCTGGTGGTAATCAAAAAGTTATTTGGGATGCCATTAAAGAAATTGTTGTTAACATTAGTAAATATTATGGAACAGAACCAAGTGCAGAAGAAGTTACAGAATTAACTAGTTTTACGTTAGGATCATATCAAAATAAGACAGTTGATCAATCTAAAAGTGATTTGGAAAGTAAAGGAATGCAAGTAACGGTTTTAGGAGATGGTAATAAAGTTATTCAACAATATCCAAGCAAGGATGAAACGGTAACAACTGGTGGCAAAGTGTTCTTAATTACAAATGCTACGACGTTGAATGTACCTGATGTGAGTGGCTTATCTAGTAAACAAGCAGAGGATGTATTAAAACTCTTAGGAATGAGTGTTACTTTGGAAGGAACGGGCTATGTGCAAGGACAAAGTGTAACAGCAGGCACAGCGATTACAGAAGGAATGACAATTACACTAAATCTAGCCCCTAAGTTTAATACAGAATCAGGATGATTGGCTTCTTTAAGGAAGAGAAGCCTTTTATTAAGGAGTAAAGAATGAAAAAGAAATATATAGTGATTTTAGGTGTGTTATTATTAAGCGGCTGTGGCAAAAAAACGTATCAGGATTATGCAGGAGAATATTATACGGAAGATGACACAGAAATTACATTGCGTGCAGATGGTAGTTGTCGCTTAAAGACTTGGGCCATAAAAGATGAAACGGGTATTACGAAAAAATGTTTACCAGAAGATGGTTGTACGGCAAAATCAGACCGTTTTTTGGAAGAGGTAAGTAATTGCTCATTTACGGTTAATACGGCCATTCTGACTTTAGAATATCGTTTAAATGGTGATTATACAGAAGATTATGCAGTGGTTAATAATTATGAAATATTAACTTCCCGTGAGGATGGTACTCAATACGTAAGAAGGGGTTCTACTTCTGATCAAGTAAAACAAGAACAGTTGGAAGAAGATAAAAAGGAAGAGCAGGAACAGTGGGAAGAGTATGAAGAATATCAAGAAAAATCAATTATGGTTTTACAGGAGACAATTACGCCCGACTATGTTCCTTATACGAGTGAAGGATATTATTCTTGGCGTAAGCCAGTAACATATTGTGGCCATCAAAATTTAGATGCTTTATTAAAAAATAATTTATCGAATACATACTTAGTAGAAGTATATAGTAATCAATTGGGAGAATATACTTTAAAACTAACAAATCAACAAGGCTACCAAGCCTTTATTCCACTCGAGATGGGTTCCAAAGAGTACAGTAGTTCTATTTTAAATTTGGATGATGCCTATGGTGTGGTAGTTTATACACCGGATGAAGAATATGTAACAGATAATTGGAATTATGGTTTCCCATCTAATCCGGGAGAAGTAACAAACTTTATTTGTACTGGATCGTTCGAATAGGAAAGCAGACATTTTTCCCTCTTGTGAAAATAAAAATAATTCGCTATAATTAGTTGTAAGGTAGAGGTGATGACATGAATCATATTTACACAGGTCTTGATATTGGTAATAATGAAATTAAGATCGTCGTCGTAGAATCTTATCGTGATGATTATCATGTTTTAGCTTCTACAGCGGTAAAGAGTAAAGGTATTAAAAAAAATACGATTTATGATGAAAAAAAATTAAAAGAGTGCTTGCACCAAGCAATCACGCAGACAGAGTCTACCTTAGGAATGAAAATTAGGGAAGTTATTTTATGTGTACCGACAGGCAATGCGATGATGACTATGGAAACAGGCTTAGTCAATATTAGAGGGGAACAAGTAACCGGTAAAGATGTTGAGGCAGTATTACGGGACGCCTCTAATGGGGCTTATGATAATGATCGGGAATTAGTAACCTGTCTACCGATTTCTTTTACAGTAGATGAACAACCTAGTACGCAAAACCCATTAGGAGAGACTGGAGAACAATTATTTACAAAAGTAGTAGTCGCTACTAGCGATAAGCAAGATGTTTATCCATTTATTGATTTGGTACGTTCTTTAGGCATCAATATTGTTGATATTGTTTATAATAGCCAAGCGGATTATTATACGGCTATGACAAGAGAGTTAGATCGTAAAATGGGCTGTATTATTAATGTTGGAGCAGATATTACAACCGTAACGATCTTTAATAAAGGAATTATGATTAAAAATTCTTATATTCCAGTGGGTAGTACTAGTGTCGATAAAGATATTGCTTTCATTTATAAAGTAGATTTAAAGACAGCTTGTCATTTGAAAGAAACGTATGCTTTAACAGTTGGGCGTTATGCCGATGATAATGAAACGATGGAAGTTGCTGGTACAGAGCAATCAAAAGTGGTAATTCGCCAAACAGAAATCTCAAGTGTTATTGAATCTAGAATTGCAGAAATCTTAAAACTTGCTAAAAATGAGATAAATCGCTTAACAAAAAGAGAAATTAGTTATATAATTGTAGTAGGTGGTATAAGTGAACTGGCAGGTTTTAACTATCTGGTAGAAGATATTTTAGGACCAAATGCTAGATGTTTAAATATGCAAGTATTAGGAGCACGACATAATAAATTTACAAGCGCTTTTGGTAGCTGCAAATACTTTGATCGTAAATGTCAGCAACGGCAATGGAATGTAAGCATGTTTTCACAGGATGAATTAACTACATTTTTATCACCCAAGAAGAAAAACGCGGTAAATGATGCGATGATAAATAGATTTTTTGGTCACTTTTTTGATAACTAATTAAGGAGGATAACAAACATGAATGGACTAGAAATGGATCAATTAGCGAAAATAAAAGTAATCGGCCTAGGTGGAGGCGGCGGTAATGCTGTCAATCGAATGGTTGAATCTGGTGTGAAAGGTGTAGAGTTCATTGTTGCTAATACAGATTTACAAGTATTAAATAACTCAAAAGCAGATGTTAAAATTCAGCTAGGAGCTAATTTAACAGATGGCCTAGGAGCTGGTAGTAAGCCTGATATTGGAAGAGAAGCTGCTTTAGAGTCTAAAAAAGAAATAGAGGATGCCTTAAGTGGTGCCGATATGATTTTTATTACTTGTGGTATGGGTGGTGGAACCGGAACTGGATCTGCTCCAGTAGTTGCTGAAATAGCCCAAGCTTTAGGAGCCTTAACAGTCGCGATTGTAACAAAACCATTCTCTTTTGAAGGTAAAAGAAGAATGGATAATGCGCTAATGGGACTTGAAGAGTTAGAAAAGCATGTTGATACCTTAATTGTTATTCCAAATGATCGCTTGCGAGAAATTATTGATAAGACAACACCAATGTTAGAAGCTTTTAAAGAAGTTGATAATGTGCTTCGTCGTGGTGTACAATCAATTTCTGATTTGATTGCAGTTGTTGGACTTGTTAACCTTGATTTTGCAGATGTTAAAGCCGTTATGAAAGATTCAGGCCATGCTATTATCGGAATTGGTATTGGTATGGGCGAAGATAGAGCTATTGAGGCTGCTAAACAAGCTGTGTCTAGTCCATTGCTAGAGACCAGCATTACAGGTGCAACAGATGCTATTATCAATATTACTGGTGGAGTTAATTTAACCTTATTTGAAGCTGAACAAGCTGCAGAAGTCGTACGAGCAGCAGCTGGTACCGATATTAATACAATCTTCGGTTCTGTCATTAATGAAAATTTATCTGATGAAGTTATTGTCACAGTTATTGCAACTGGCTTTGATCGGAACAATCAGACAGAAGAACGACAGAAACCAGTCTTTTCTAATGTTCAACCACAAAGAAGATCAAGAGAAGAAATCTCTTATGTAGCAAGTATTAATTCTAATAATGATGAAGATGAACTATTAGATGATCCAGATTATGATTTGCCGCCATTTCTAAGAGATCAAAATTTTTAAGAGCGTTAGCTCTTTTTTTTACGTCAACTGTCTTCTTTTTTGTTAAAAAAACGTAGTATTTATCCTCGTTGTCCCTTATACTGAAAGTAAGGATGTGGTCTGATGAAAAGAAGAAAAGAAAAAGATTATCCAGTGATGGCTTTAATGGCACTTCTTACGATTTTTATTGTTACTTTTTTAGTAGTAGCGATTATTCGAACCGTATCTTCCTTTCAGGCTGAGGAACCAAGCGCTGTAGAAGAGCCGGATGAGCCAACTTCTGAACATCTTGCTGCCATTAGTCAAGTTGAGCAAGAAATACTGCTAGATAAATTAGCGATCTATGATGATTATTTTGTTACTTTTGATGGTCAGAAGAAAATAGAAGATTTAACCGATGTAGAAAAAATAACGTTTATTGATCGATTGCCTATTGAAGTGCAACAAGAAAAAGGACTAGATTTTGAAGCTGGTGTTCCTTTAGAGACCATTCAAGAATTATTAAGAGAATACTTTGGACCAGATATAACCTTGCATCCTGTTAATTGTCCTTGCTTTTTAGGCGATGGTGATTATTTAATCTATGATGCGACAACGAGGACTTATTATGCAGATACGGATGGCCATGGACATGGTGGCTATGAACCTTATCAGGTACACAATTTCTATGTAGATGGCGTGAAAACGAGTAATGAAAATAGTATTACCTATACTTTAACGATCAAGAAGGCTTTTGCTGCCCCTAATAGTAGTAGCTATTATAGTAGTTATACCGATGCTCTTGAAAAAAATAATTTATTATTTGACTTATATACACTATACGGTGAAAAAGCATATACCGATACCTCTCGTTTGTTATCCGTTCAGTATGAAAAAAATAAGGGATTATTTCCAGGGTATGTTTATACTTTTACGACAAACTCTACGGCAGAAGAAGCATATTTAGTCAATTTAAAGAAATAATATCAGCCAAAGTGATACTGTAAATTTTGCGCCAAGTGCTTGGATACCAGCTTATTTCATGATATAATCTTTAATGTAGAGGGTGAACAGTATGGCAAAACACAAAAAGAAAAAAGAAACCAAAAAAGGGTTTGCTTATAGTACAGAATTATATGGTATTTTATTTGTTTTAGCAGCAATCTTAGGAATTGGTCGTTATGGACCAGTTGGTAGTATGATTGCCTCTTTTTCTGTTTTCTTAGTAGGTGTTGGTTACAACATTTTATTGCTCGTCCTATTGATATTAGGTTTCTATCTTATTATTAAACGTGAATGGCCTAATTTCTTTACCACCAAAATGTTAGGTTGCTACATTTTGGTAATTGGACTACTTGTCATTATGCATCAAGATTATGTGCTACAAAATAATAGTAATGCTGTAAAAGTATTTTCTGAGACTATCGATCAACTCGTTTTATCGTTTTCTAATATGATGAAAAATGTCCGTCCTGATATTATTGGTGGCGGTATCATCGGTTGTACGTTTGGTGTTTTATTTTCTGTTTTATTCTCCTATCAAGGAATGCAGATCGTATCTTGGACACTAGTAGGATTAGGTTTTTGTTTATTTACTGGTTTTTCAATTGTGGACTTTATTAAAAATAGTACTAAAAAGGCTAAAGAAAGCCTACCTTCAAGAGAAAAGAAAGAACATAAAGAAGAACACAAAAAACCAATTATTACCGGTAATGAAGAACCCGCTAGTGGTGAGATTAAGGATGATGATAAGCGCATTGTTATTTCTAGTATTGATGAATTAACAAAAATTAAGACGGCAGAAGATCAACCAGAAGAAGAACCAGTTGAAAAGGTCAATACAAAAGAGCATAACTATCATTATACATTACCTCCAATTCAGTTATTGACACCGCCTAAAAAGAATAAGAAAAATATGAATCAGAGCCAAATTGAGAAAAATATTGAGATTTTGGAGAAGGTTTTAAAAGATTTTGGGGTTATCGGTAAAGTAGTAGAGGTTCATATTGGACCGACTGTTACCCAATATGAATTAGAATTACAATCAGGAACTAAGGTTAGTAAGTTGTTGAGTATTCATCGAGAAATATCTTTAGCTGTGGCAAAAAAAGATGTTCGTATTGAAGCGCCGATCCCTGGTAAAAATACCGTTGGTATCGAATTGGCCAATGATGAAATGATGCCAGTATCCTTTAGAGAAGTATTAGAAAAAATACCAAGAAGTATGGACTATAGTAAATTGTTGTGTCCGTTAGGCAAAAATATTATGGGTAATGTTATTTGGTGCGAAATTGATAAGACCCCACACTTATTAGTAGCAGGAGCAACAGGTAGTGGTAAATCTGTTTGTATCAATGGTATTATCGCTTCTATTTTAATGCGTGCTAAACCAGATGAAGTCAAATTGATGATGGTCGATCCTAAAAAAGTAGAATTATCGGTTTATAATGGTATTCCGCATTTATTACGTCCGGTGGTAACGGATCCAAAGGAAGCCAGTGTGGCATTAGGTAAAATTGTAACAGAAATGGAACGACGCTATGATGTTTTTGAAGAATCAAAAACAAAGAATATAGCTACTTATAATGCTTATATCGATAATAAAAATAAAGGTTTACCAGTAGAGGATCAAATTAAAAAAATGCCTTATATCGTTGTCATTATCGATGAACTTGCTGATTTGATGTTAGTGGCTAGTAAAGATGTAGAAGCATCTATTATGCGAATTACCCAAATGGCGCGTGCTGCTGGTATTCATTTGATTATTGCTACCCAGCGACCATCAACTGATGTCATTACTGGTGTTGTTAAAGCCAACATTCCATCGCGAATTTCTTTTGCGGTCAGTAGTAGTATTGACTCACGAACGATCTTAGATATGACAGGAGCTGAAAAACTATTAGGGAAAGGTGATATGTTATTTTTGCCAATGGGTGAGTCTTCACCACAACGGGTGCAAGGGGCTTTTATTTCCGATGATGATATCAAAAAATTAATCGATTACACAATTGAACAGCAAAAAGCAGAATATGATCAGAGCTTTATGAATTTACAAAATACCGCTGATAAATCAGAAAGTCAGAAAGAAGATATGATGCAGGAAGAGGATTATGATGATCCATTATATAATGAGATAGTAGAATTTGTGATTACGAGCCAAAAAGCAAGTGCTTCACTTTTACAACGAAGATTTAAATTAGGTTATAATCGAGCTGCTAGAATTATTGATTTACTAGAAGAGCGGGGAATTATTGGACCGTCTAGGGGGTCAAAACCAAGAGAGGTATTGGTCTCACTAGACCAAGATGAAGAGGAGTAAAATATGGTACGCATTAGCTGTTCACATATCCAATTTAATGGTATAAAACTAAAAAAAGAGGCGCTGTGATGCCTTTTTTTGCTATCCATCAGTACTTATATTGTCAAACTTTTCTTTCCGCCGTATAATAATGTTATAAAATAAAAGAGGGTAATGTATGGAAAAAGCATATCAAAAAACAATTGAAGAAATATATCAAGAATTAAATACGTCTGCTGATGGATTAAGCAGCCAAGAAGTAACAAAGAGAAGACAAAAGTATGGATTAAATGCTTTAATAGATAAAAATAAAAGAACAAAATTACAGATTTTTCTAAGTCAATTTAAAAATATGATGATTATTCTTTTATTAGTAGTTGGTGTTTTATCTCTTATATATGCCTTATTAACAGATGAGGATTTTCTAGAACCAATTGTTATACTAGGTACTACGTTAGTGAATTGTATTATGGGTTATCTACAAGAGTCAAAAGCCGAAGATGCTACTGATAAGTTGAAAAAATATACAGCTAATTATGTAACGGTAAAACGGGATGGAAAAAGCAAAGAAATTGATGCCAAATATTTAGTACCTGGTGATTATATTATTTTAGAAGCCGGTGATAAAGTGCCCGCTGATGCTAGAATTATGAAAAGTTATTTTGCGAAAACAGATGAATCTATTTTAACAGGAGAAAGTCAAAATGTAGATAAAATAGAAGAACCTATCAAAAAAGATTCATTACTAGCAGAAACGTATAATATGGTTTATTCTGGCACGGTTGTAACGGCAGGGAAGATAGAAGCGATCGTTGTTGATATAGGAATGAATACTGAACTAGGTAAAATTGCTGGTATCCTAGATACGAAAGAAGAACCAATTACCCCGTTACAGATGAAAGTCGCTAAAGTTACGCGGTTTATAACCGGTGTAGCTGGCATTTTAGTGGTATTTGTTTTAATTTATGGATTAATAAATGGTTATACAGTATTAAATTTGGTTATGCTTTGTATTTCTATGATTGTTGCTAGTGTTCCCGAGAGTTTAACGATTGCCATTACTGCTACGTTATCTATTGGAGTAAGCCAGATGGCTAAGAAAAAGTCAATTGTAAGAAACTTAGCAGCGATCGAAACCCTGGGAGCTACACAGGTCATTTGTACCGATAAAACAGGTACATTGACGGAAAATAAAATGCAACTAGCTAAGGTCTATATTCATAGTAGAGAAGTACCATTAGAAGAGTTGAAAAATCAGCAAATGTTAATTGATATTATGGATCATTCTAATTCTGCTACTTTAAAAAATGATGGTCTATATATTGGAGATGCCGTAGATGTAGCGATTAAAAATTATTTGCAAGTAAATAAATTAAAGTCTAACTCTGGTAAGGAAATAACAGAATTACCGTTTGATTCTGATCGTAAAATGATGAGTACGATTTATCAAGTTGAAGATGAGGTTTATTTATATACTAAGGGAAGTTTAGAGTCTCTTATAGAACGCAGTAAATACATCTTAAAAGAGGGTAAAGTAGAAAAATTAACTGACCAGGTTATTGATGATCTTAAAGAGCAAGAGACAAATATGTCAGCAGCATCTTTAAAAGTATTAGCATTTGCTTATAAGAAGATAAAAACGAATATCCAAGAGCAAAAAGATTATTTTCAAGAAGAGCAAGATTTGGTTTTAGTGGGTTTAATAGGCTTTAAAGATCCCATTCGAAAAAACATTAAAGAATCAATCATGAAGTGTCAGGAAGCTGGCATTAGAGTGGTGATGTTGACTGGTGATAATCTACAAACAGCTATGGCTATTGCGAAAGAGGCGGGGATTTGTTCTAGTGAAAAAGAATGTGTGAATGCCTCTTCTTTAAAGGCAGAAGATTTAAGTGAAAGCATTAATCAATATAATGTTTATGCTAGAGTTAGTCCGGATATAAAACTTGAAATTGTGAAAGCTCTTCAAAGAGAACATAAAGTAGTAGCCATGACTGGTGATGGTGTCAATGATGCCCCTGCCATTAAATTAGCCAATGTTGGTGTTGGTATGGGTAAGGCTGGTACTGATGTAACAAAAGATGTTTCGGATATTATTCTATTAAATGATAGTTTTGATACCATTACAACAGCTGTATCAGAGGGAAGAAGAATTTATAACAATGTAATAGCCAACATCTTATATAATCTTTCTAGTAATTTCACAGAAATTTTAATTATTATATTTGGGATGTTTACTGGCAATACGATTATTTCCGCTATCCATGTTTTATATATTGACTTAGTTGCTGACACTCTTCCTTCTATAGCCTTAGCCTACGAGGGTGCTTCTAAAAATATTATGAAGGAAGAACCGAATGGTTTAGATAAAAAAATATTTACGAAATTCTTTTTAGCATTTCTAATTTTATCAGTTATTTTAGAAACGCTTATCAGTTTATTTGTATTTTATCATTTCTTACCTCTAGGTCATGCCATCGCTTCAACACTAGCTTTATTGAGTGTAGTTTTAAATGAATTTGTTTTCGCTTATAATTGCCGTTCCTTAAAAGAACAAATTCATAAGAGAGGATTATTTAGCAATAAAGTGTTAAATATTGGTATTCTAATTTTAATATTAGTACAAGTTGTGGTCTTCTTTAGTCCATTAGGAAAAATATTTGGATTAACATCGATAACCATTTCGCAATTTGTTTATGTGTTTATGATTAACATTATTTCCTTAATCATTATTGAATTATTAAAACCATGGATTGTTAAACACTTTAAAGATGAATAATGAAATGAAGTAAACTTACCAAATGTTGTCAATCTGGTTATATAGCCATAAAAGATCTTGTCAGGAAAAAATATTATCCGGTTTTAAACACTTTGAGCATATAAAAACTCTCTAACCCTTTATATTTAAAGGTATTAGAGAGAAAAAATCAATTTTAAAAACTGCGTACAATTTTGATTTTCTATGTTTATTACAATATAAAGATACCATATTTTTTGTTGATAATAAAGGGTTTTGTAAAAAAATAAAAAAATTTATATTAGAAAAATCAAATTATAATATATAGAGATTACTATA
>CALVUW010000016.1 GCA_944363695.1 uncultured Bacilli bacterium
AAGTTTATCTTTATTGCTTACCTATTAAGAAAATTCGAATATCCATTTCGAATATCCTTTCCAAAATTCACCTTATTTTTTTATTGGTGTTAATTTAGCAATCGAACGATTAGAAAAATCCAACTCTTCCATTACTTTTTTCATTGTTTTCATATTCATTGAACGAATTAAATCTACATAGTTTGTTACAATATCATGATAAATAACTAGATCATCGACGAATGAATCTAATAATGCATCTGCATAATCACTTTTAATTACTTCCGAAGAAATCCAAACTTTTTTCATTCGCTCCATATCTTCTTCCGTAGCAGTCAAATGATGTAATTGTTCTTCTAGTGCTTCTATGAATTGATCGCTTTGAAGGGTATCAATCTCAATAATAAAACTTTTGATATCCTCTTCCGTTTGTATCATATAATTACTACGTAATGCCAAATGCTCCGTTCTCATCTTCTCACTAAAAGCAGATGTATTACTAAAATTAATAGCAATCAACATATTTAAATACAAATTCAACATAACATTATCTTTAATAGAAAAATTGGAACGTCTCATTTTATAACCAATCGCTAATTTTTCTACTTTTGTATCAAAAGCCATCTCTTCGTAAGCACGACCTACTTTGACTGGTTCATGATAGACTTTCTTTTGAGGAGATGGGGAAAAGTTAGTCTCTCGTAATTCATCGCATACTAACTGATAAATTTCTTTTGTATCAATACACCCCGCTACGACTAAGAACATATTAGATGGTCGGTAAAACGTCTGATAGCAAGTATATAGTGTATCAGCATTTATCTGCCTTATGCTTTCACTAGAGCCAATGACTGGAATACGATAAGATGATTTAACATATAAATTACGTTGTAACATTTTCATGACAATATAATCCGGATCATCTTCCCGCATATGTATTTCTTCGGTAATAATACCTTGTTCCTTTTCAACGTTTTCCTTCGTAAAATAAGGCTCTTTTAATATTTTAAACAAGTATTTTAAATTCTCCGTTAATTTTTTACTGCCACTGACTACATAACAAGTCGAATGATAACTGGTATAAGCATTTACATAACTTCCACTTTCCGAATAGAAATTAAAAGGCGAATCTGCCTCCTTCATTTCAAACATTTTATGTTCTAAAAAATGAGCAATACCAGCGGGAAAAGAACGCATTTTTTTCTGCTGATACGGAATAAAATCATTATTTAAAGCTCCATAATAGACACCAAAGTTAATATAGTAATTTTTCTTTTTAGTATTTTTATCATTTGGTATCAAAATCAGATCTAAACCGGATGGTAATATCTCACGATAAATATCACGGTCTACTCCTTTAATGGCTATCTTCTGCATGTTCAAGTCCCCCTTTTAAAATAAAGATTGTATTAATTTTTACTTTATTAGCAACAGCGATTACTTCTTCTTTGGTCACAGCTTGAATTTTTTGTCGTTTTGTTTCAATGTCATCAGTTCCTAGTAAATCCATCATATAGTAACTGCTAATTAACTGTACGGCACTTTCCATCATATCGTCTAAAGCCGTTAGATAGTATTCTTTAGCCGCTTCTATATTTTCTTCACTAAAATCACCTTTTGCCAAACGTTTTAGTTGTTTTTTGATAATTGAAATTGCTTGTTTTTCACTATCAATAGCAATGCCGCCGTTAATTAGAATTAAATGATCAAATTTATTAGGACTGCTACTAATCCGATAAGCTAAAGAATTCTTCTCACGAACTTCTTTAAAGAGTAAGGAATCTGTTCCACCACCTAGAATGGTATTATAAATCGATAATGGATAATTCCTCTCATAAGTAGACAAATGATTCGTCGCTAAACTAATACATAGTTGTGTCTGATTGGATTCTAACGTTTCGCTAAGTGTTTTAATTCTTGTCGGTTCAATTTCCTCTGTTAAAATTGGTGTTTTGACTGCTTTAAATGTATTTAACGTAAAATACTTTCTAAATAAAGGAACAACCTCTTCTATTTCTACATTTCCCAATACATAAATATCTGCCAAATTATGAGCAAGCATATCTTGATAATACGTATACAAATTACTAGGAGTAATTTGTTCTAAATCCTCTAAATAACCAACACCGCGATAGGAACTGCAAGAAGTTGGATTTGTCTCTTCCATAAGACGAATCATAGCATAAAACGGTCGATCATCGACTATGGATTCTAAATCCGCTTTATATTCTTCATACACCGTATCAAAATCACGTTGATTAAAAGCACCGTCTTCTACATTTGGATCAAAAATAATAGAAGCGAAAAAAGCAATCGCTTGTTCAAAGTTACCAGGTTCACTATATTTATCATGCAATACTTTTAAAGTAAAACCCGTATCTAAATAAGTACCTAAACGTCTGGTGCTAGAATACACTCTAGCCGCATATAAATTTTGTAAAGCTTTCGCAAAGACTGATTTCGTTGGATATTTTTTGGTAGATAAGAATAATATATCATTCAAAAAATTCCGTTTGGTTATGTTTTCTTTTTGAACAACTTCTCTAAAAAAAACTTTAACCGTTATTGTTTTAAAAGCATTTGTCTTAATAACATGCAAATTATATGATCCCTGCTCTTTTTTTATATATTCCATTTTACCTCACCTTCTTATAGTATATCCAAATACTATAACTTTACCCCAAAACTTAAATAGTTTCTAAAGCGCAAAGAATCATATCATTCAAACTATTTTGTCTCTCTTCTGGAGTAACGACTTGTGGATCATACATAGAATCCACAACTGTTAAAATGCAGGCTGCTTCTTTCTGTAAATGACTAGCTAGAGCAAAAAGAATTGCAGCTTCCATTTCTACGGCTATAGCCTGCAAATCCGTAGGATAATTCTTATTGTATTCCTCCTTATTAACATAAACATCAAAAACATCACTAGTAATAATCGTACCAACATGTGTTGGGACATTCATTTTAGTTGCTTGTTCTGCCAAAGCTTTTGTAATTTCTTTTGTAGCACTAAACATTTTTGTATCGTCATTAAAAAATAATTTAGGATAACTAGATAATGTATAAGCCTGATCTGCTACGATCATATCACGTACTTTAACACTTTCATGATTACTACCACAGGTTCCTATCCGAATAATCTTTTCTACATCATAGAAATGATATAATTCATAAGCATAAATACCAATGCTAGGTCCTCCCATGCCAGATGCAAAAACTGTAATTTCCTTATCTTTGTACTTTCCAGTAAAAGCTAACATACCACGTACTTCATTGACACATTTTACATCCGTTAAAAAATGATCAGCAATATATTTAGCACGAAGCGGATCTCCTGGCATTAAAACTTTTTTCTTAATATCCTCTTTTTTACTTTCAATATGTGCAGTTGCCATATTTTACCTCCTTTTTATCATTATACCAAATATTAAAGATCTTTCCTATCTATTTAATGAACTAATAAAGAAAAAATAGTAATTTTCATACTATTTAATCTAATGTTTCATAAAGCCCATGAATTTTTTGTAAGTCCATATCGCTTATTTCTTCTAATACCCACGTATTATCATCTTTGACCAAGTTAAACTCAATGGTATAGCTAGCTTTATCAGTAACTGCTTTTAATTGTTTAATTCGATATTCTTCTATTTTTTCCTCACGTGTTTTTTCTTCATCCGCTTCAAATTCATCTTCATGCTCTTCTATATAATCATCTGCCTTATCTAAAGCGGTTCTATAATCAAATACTTCAATTTCCGCTACGACCGTAGCACGATCACCATTGGTTTGCTCATCTTTTATTTTATAAGATAGATTTTGATATTGCTTTTGCATTAGATTTTTATAGTCTTTTTTTCCTTCACTACTATATTCACTAGCATTATCGACAACTGTATCTAAATCCGTTAAAACATCCGAACTCATAGTTTGATATTTACCTAAGAATTCCTCTACTCTTTTACTAGGGGTATTCATCATATCGGTACAACTAGTCATTAGTAATAATGTCATCAAACAAAAACAACTCATTAATATTTTCTTTTTCATGTTCGTCCTCCTTTTTATAGGATGAGCCAGTTTTACGATTTTATACAGATAGATTTGACAAACAAACAGCTAATCTATATAATCGTAGGTAATGAAAGAGGGAATTTTTTATGAATTTTAAAGATGGAGTATCACAAGTTAAGAGTGAGTTATCACATGTAAAAAATGTAACGATCAATACGGCTGCCTATGGTCTAAAAGGTTTCGGCGTCGTATTAGGCACGATCGCTGCACCAGTAGCTTTTTTTGCACTTCCAGGATTAGGTCCTATTTTAGGTGTGGCTATTGCCGCTGGTACAGTTAAAACTGGTTTCAGCATCCGTAATCAACATCGTATCAACCGTCAACAAAGAGAAATTGAAGAGGAAACAGAAAGAAGAAAAAATGCGGCTTCTGTCCATAGTATGCCAACATTTACTAGTAATCCTACACCTAGTAAAAGCCAAGAGCCAACAGAAACTAGTATTCCTACACCAGATGAAGAGGAAGTAAGAGTTGAAGAAGAACAGCAAAAAGCAGAAGAAAGATTAGGAAAAGAAGTTGACGAAATCTTACAAAGCCAACAGACAAAACCACCTGTATATGCAAAAGCAAATCCTACTGGTAGTTATGCCACTACTTTAACAGGAATACCTATTTTTTCTAGTAGTCTTTATAAAGAATACAAAGATGAGATCGATCAATTAAATGCTAAACATCGTTAACTAGAACGATGCGATGGACTCAATCGTAAAATAGATAACATTTCTTCATGTTTTTTGGAATAATGATTGCAAACGGAAGCTGTTAATTTTTGATACATTTCTTCAAAAGATGATAATTTATCATTAAAATACTCTTCATATAAATATTGCAATTTAGCAACATCTTGTTGTTTCCAAATGATGGATAATTGTTCTAAAATAAAGTCTTTATTTTTAAATTCTTTTCTAGTTAAATAGTGCTCAAATGATTGAGTACTTTTTATTTTATAATCTATAATCGTAATCGTTAACTCTTCTACCATATCTAGTACTTCTTCTTCCTCATCTAGTAATAATGTACTTTTATAGATACTTTCTCCAGCATCATTAAATTCAATAGCTACACATTTATTACCATCACTTACTAAACATGCATGCGAAATTGTCTCAATAGTATTTTGAAAATAAGTTTCCGTTTTATCTTCTATTCTTTTTAGGAAATCTTTATTTACTTGAATATGACTATGATATAAATCTTTGATACAGCAACTGTCCACTTTAAAAAGCGGTATTTTTTTGATATGCTCTAACTCGTCATTTAATTCCCATTCAAAAAAATCTACAATCTTTTCCCCTGCAAACCAATTTAACAAAATATCATAAATATATATCATTTCTTTTTAACTCCTTTCCAACAAAGTGCTACTATCACCAAGATAAGGCCAACTAATAAGGCGTAATTACGAATATGAGATAACATAAAATACATATATTCTTTTAAAGAGTAACCAAAAGTAAAAAGATTGGTATAGATAATTAAATAGAAAAATCCCATTACCATTAGAATAAAACCACTGCCATAGAGTAATATTCTTATCATTTTCTCACCTATTATACTTTATTCTAATCTATAGTTAGTATACAATCTTTTCATAATTTTATTCCTAGAAAAAGCAACAAAAAAATAAAGAGGTTTAGTCTTTATTTCCTTCTTGATAGTCTAATGTATTTAATTCTACTTTGTTAATAGCATCAAATTTCTTAGTAATTTTATCGGTCGTAATGGAAACATTTTCTACATCTCTATTGACCGTTTGAATACTTTTTGATAATTTATCCCACCGCTCTTTATAACGGGAAAATTCCAAGCCTAATTTGTTCAACTCTTCATGAATAATAGAAGTATACTTATCTCGCTCCATATTTTTAATGATCATTTGAATAACCGTTAAAGTGGATAGCAAAGTAGTCGGTGAGGCAATAAACACGCGTTTGCGATAAGCATAATCAATAATATCTTGATGATAAGCATTAATTTCCGCAAATATAGCTTCTGCTGGCAAAAACATAATCGCCTGATCACTTGTCACTTCTGGAATAATATACTTAGAACTAATGGCATCAATATGATGCTTGACATCAATTTTAAACAGTTTAGCAGCTTGCTCTCGTTCTGGTTTAGATAAGTCTTTTGATACCATCAATTGATAATGCTCTAATGGAAATTTGGAATCGATGACAATCATTCCCAATGGCTCAGGAGCAAATAAAACACTATCAGCAATGGTTCCATTAGGAAGCGTATATTGTAAACGATATAGTTTATCATTCGCTTCTCCAAATACATTCGCTAATATATGTTTCAAATTGACTTCACCATAAATACCTCGACTCTTCTTATCCGTTAGAATACTCTGTAAAGAAACAATATCGGTAGATAAAGTAGCGATCTTCTTTTGCGCTTCATCAATCTTACTCAAACGTTCCACCACCGCTGTAAAGGTTTGATTCGTTTTTTCAAAGTTTTGATCTAGACGTTGATTAACTTGCTCATTAATCGCTAGTAAACGACGTTCTACTTGTTCATTTAATTTAGTAAAGTCTTGATTTAAATTCTTCGTTAAATCATCTTTAAACGTAGCCAATTCTTTGACCATATTAACTTCTAATTTTCCTAATCGTTCAGTAATATGGGCTTCGTTAATATTTTTAAACAAAGAAATAATTGCTAATACAATTAAAACCAACAATAATCCAATTATAATATAATCTATCATTTGACCAACCTCTCTATCTATTAAGTACGATAAAAGGCATCATAACCCTCTTCAATACTAATTAAATGATACCCTAACTGATTTAATTTAGTCGCTAACTTCAAACTCACAACACCACTATCACAAAAGACATAATAAGTGATATCTTTTTGTAAATACTTCTCAGGCATTTCAGCTAACATACGAAACGGTATATTAACAGCTGTCGGAATAGTTCCTCGTTCAAATTGATAATGGGCCCTGATATCAATTAAATGTATCCGCGTAGTACTTAATATTTTTTTTAATGCTGCTATCGAAATTGTTGATTCCATCTTTTTCACCTCTACCATACTATATGAGGCAATCCAAAAAAGGAATATCTTTCTGATCTTTATTTCGATATTTATACTATAACAAGCAAACATATATTCGTCAATAGTTGTTTTTTAATTCAAGAAAAAAGAAGCAATCTTGCCTCTTATTGCACTTGTGCTCCTTCAATACGAAGTTTTCCTTTCCACACTTGGCCCTGAATATCAGCATCCATATCTGATCTAATCCATACACGTAAAACATACTGATTCGTAACACTACCATTAATGGTACCAGATGTTAATAAACGACTATCACCAGTTCCTAAACTATTCAACAACGCTGCACTTCCTACGCTACCATTAACATCTAAACTGTATTTTAAAAATACTTCATCTAGTGCCACTTCGTTACTAGCAACCGCTACATCATCTAAGTAAATTTGATATTGAATTGGTACATTTCCACTATTTTGTAATGAAAAAGTAAAACCTGCACTTGCTAGCCCATCTTCATCGCTCATTGGAAGCGCATCACTAATATTAATTTCATTTCCTTCTTGTAAAGTTAACTTCAAATCTCCTAGGGTAAGTACATTATCGGTAGTACCTGTACGGCTATAATTAAAAGCTGCAAAAGTAACGCCGATAACAACGAGTATTAAAGCAACAACTATAACTACCAAAAAAATTGTGTTTTTCTTTTGTCCATCTTTCATTTTCCCACCTACAATAATACACTTAGATCATATCATAAATTAGAGGAAAATGACAAGTTTTTATCATAAGATTGTAAAACTAATTGTTATCATGGTAATTGACTTCGTTTAATATTGGTTACTTCTTGATCGTTAACCCGAATAGAAGCTACCGTTACATCATAATTATCAAATATGCAATAACCTATAGTGTACAAGACTTCTTCTTTAATTTCTCCTTGACTATCAAATAAAGCATCGTTAAAGTTCAAAATGAATAAGTCATCTTCTTGTCGATAATCTGTCAATTTGGTATCCTCATTAATTAAACTCATTAAATTTGGCTCATAAATATAACCAGTAGTAAGTTCTTCAATAATAATGTCAATCTTATCACGGCTATCATTTACATATTTAGTAACTGGTACATAATAAGCACCATCATCAACACTTTCTACATAATAGATAACTACTTTATTAATATCTTTGGTAGAAGTTAAATCATAACGCTTATTAATGCCAATATTTCTCGTTAGAATATCACTTAATGGCTCTTTACTTTGTGGATACTTAGTTAATGGCTCTCCTTCTACTTCTATTTTCACCGCTTTTATATTGGATAATTCTGTTAAACTATAGACAATGGCTTCTATCATTTTCTGTTCCAAATCTGCTTCTATTTTTAAAATATCATCTGAAAAATTAACAGTTAAAGTATTATCGGTTTCCATGACGGATAATACTTTGGTTCCTTTTGGAATAACGGGATGTAGCCTTTCTGGAAATTTTGTGCTACTACTAATTGTTAGATTTGTTAAGATTGTTTTCGCATTCTCTACAACATCGGTAGTATCTAGTAAAATTTTTGTCTTTACTAAATAGTTATTTTGATCTAATAAATAGATAGAATGGTTTCCAAGTCCTGTAATATATTCTAATTCTAAATTAGTACGAAGTGTTTTCTCTGGCGTACTAGCAGTAGGAATAAAGTAAATTGCTACAATAATAAAAATACTCATTGTTGTTACAAAAATTTTTCGTAATGCTTTTTTTCTCAACATGGTATATCACCTACTATAAGCGTATTAAAAAAAGTACTAAATTAGTACTTTACAAATGAATTTCTTGTAATTTTAATAATTCTACTACCGCACTAGATCGTCCCTTCACCCCTAGTTTTTGCATAACATTTGATATATGATTTCGTACTGTTTTTTCACTGATATGTAATAGTAATGCTATCTCTTTTGTAGTTTTACTGGTTACTAATAACTCAAAGACTTCTTTTTCTCGTTGTGTTAATATCCCTCTATGCATGAGATTATCCCCTTCCCTTTTTACATAATCGCTTCATAGTATCTTATGAAAAAAAGGATATTTGTTGTGGGACAAATTCCTAGGGTTTATTATTTTTCAAATTTTACAGTAATAGTTTGTTTCTCTTTAAATTCGGCCTGAACAGAACGCATAATGTTATTAGCTAAAGTGGTATCATGTTTACTTGCTACCGCTACTACTTTAATTTGATTATTATCTACTTTAACAAAACTATCTAATTGATAGGTTTCTTTAATCATTTTTTCCAATTTTTCTTCTGTGCCTTCCACTTCTGATAAGTACTTTAATTGCTCATAAGCATTATTTTTCTCTTCAGTAGTAGCATTCTCATCTGTCATAGTCGCTTGCAACTCTGTTTTGGTCGCATCACGATCTTCTTCCAAACTAACTCGTAAAGCCGTTAAGTTATCACTTTCACTAATCGTAGTACTGTCTTCTGTTTCTTCTTGGCCATCTTCTGTTTCTGTGGTTGTGGTGGCTTTACTAGCTACTAATAAATCATTGGGCATCGTAATGTAGTAGACACTTAACACTAAAATCAAACTAAATAGCGTTAAAAACCACAAATTTTGTTTATTTATCATAAGTATTCCTCCTCAAACTACTATACTGTATGAGGCTTTTTTTTATTTTATTCCTGTTTTAAGGATAGAAGTCTTTTACAAGCGTTGATAACACCAAGACGACCATAAGCGTATGTTAATGATCCCTGTTGATAAGCAATAAATGGTTCTCGAAGTGGTCCATCACAACTTAACTCAATAGAAGATCCTTGAGTAAAACTACCACTTGCCATAATGACATCATCTG
The DNA here is from genome assembly GCA_944363695.1 of uncultured Bacilli bacterium. Lineage (GTDB taxonomy): Bacteria > Bacillota_I > Bacilli_A > RF39 > UBA660 > Onthousia. Next base: position 9,909 of record CALVUW010000016.1, read on the forward strand.
TATAGCCTGGCATATAAGCTGGAATGGGTAAAGAGATAGCATCAATAGGAGAGGCTCCTTGAATACCTTGACAATAATGGATTAGATCTTGGTCATTATGAAAGATAATTGTCTGCACAATGTCACTACGTTTCTCATCCCATGTTGGTTCCACTAAATAGCCTAACTCTGCCAATAAGGCAGCGGTAAAGACCGCCGTTTTTAAACTAGCAACCACCACACTAGGTGCCATAAATAATCCCTGTAAAATAGATTTATTAATACCTAAGGTAGGTCCTACCTCTTTTCCTTCTCCTGGTAGCGTTAAACGTTCAGCAACTAAAGAAATAAGTGTTTTTTTACCGACAACATACGCCCCATTCGGTGCAATGCCACCACCCATATTTTTGATAAGGGATCCAACTGCAATATCTGCTCCTACTGCTGTTGGTTCTTTTTCATCTACTAATTCACAATAACAATTATCTACCATAATAATGACATCTTGATCAACTTTTCTAATAGCCTTAATTACTTTTTCTAACGAAGCAATTGAAAGTGTTTTCCTTGTAGAATAACCACGAGAGCGTTGAATTTCAATCACTTTTATTTTCTTTGATTGTAAAGTCGCTATAATAGCAGGAATATCAAAATCATCATCTTGTAAATCAATTTGTTCATAGGAAATATCAAATGACTTTAAAGAAGATGGATTATCTACAATACCAATTACTTCATCTAATGTATCATAAAGTTTACCAGTAATACTAAGTAAGGTATCACCAGGACGTAATAGTGCAAATAAGGTGACGGTTAAGGCATGACTACCAGAGATAAACTGACTACGAACTAAAGCATCTTCACTTTCAAAAATTCTAGCATAAATTCTTTCTATTTTATCTCGACCAATATCATTATATCCATACCCAGTAGTAGAAGCAAAATCCGTCTCGCTCACTTCTTCTGCCACAAAAGCTTCTAAAACCTTTTGACTATTATATCGTTCCAAATTATCTAACTGTTCTAACTGTATTTTAATTTTCTCATCTACTTTTTTAATCTTTTCTTCTAGCATTTTCTAACACCTCCATCTACACGAATCACACTATCATTGATATAACTTGCCGCTTCACTACTAAGAAAGTAAACTACATTGGCAATTTCTATTGGGTTTGCAAAACGACTCATCAATATTTTATGTATCTGTTGATTCTTAAAATCTGCGGTTAACGTCTGATTCATATCTGTATTGACCCAACCAGGAGCGATAGTATTAACTCGTATACGTGGGGCATAAACTGTTGCTAAGTTATGCATCAAGGAAATCAATCCCGCTTTAGATACATCATAATCTAAGCTTTCAGGATAAGGGGTATCAATCCCATTGGTAGAACTGATCATAATAATAGACCCTCCGGTTACAATATATGGTTCAATCGCTCTACTTAATAAGAATGGGGCTATCGTGTTGACTTCTAAAGTCTTCATAAAATCATTTTTCTGCTTCATCTCGACTATATTATCAAGGGCAATTCCAGCATTATTGACTAACACGTCAATTTGTGAAAAATTAGCGATTACCGTTTCCACGAATTTATGAATATCTACTTCACTTGCTAAGTCTGCTTGTACCACAATTGCTCTTACGTTATATTTTTTTATTAATTCTTGTTGCAACTGATAAGCTTCATCTTTAGCTTGATGATAATGAATAACAACATCATATCCATGCTGGGCGTATAAACTCACAATAGCTCTTCCCATTCCTTTACTACTTCCCGTTACAACTGCACACTTTCCCATAATAGTCCTCCAGTCCACACATAGTATACAGTATTTTGGAAATTTTGCCAAATAAAAAGTCAATACAGAATATGCATTGGCTTTATTTTCTAATTTCAAACAAGAAATCTTCATAGCGATAAAAATCTTCTTCATTCCACCGAGAAAAGATATTGAAAGGCCGATAATACATTAATTGATCATTCATAACAAATAAATGAAGATTATCTTCATAACTAGTAACTTCTCTGCTATTTAGAAAACATTGATAATTACAATCACTTTCTAAAAAGTACATACTTTTTAATTCTTCTTGATAGAAATTTTGCATTTCTTGTTCAAAAGAACTAGCAATTGCTTCCCAACTTGTAGAGAATGTTTGTAATAATTCATCATCTGTTACTAACTTTTCACTATCAAGATCAAATGTATAGGTATCGATATCACTATAGGCATGTCCGGTGGCAGAATTAATTTTATTAGTAATTAAAGCTACTGATAAATAATTTTTGTTTAAACTTGCCGTATAAGTAAATTGTTGATATCTATTTTGAATGGCAGTATTATATTTAGTTTCTATTTCTTGATTGATGGTAGAAGCATCTTCACTATCTAAATTAATAGAAATTAAAGTCGAGGTTAGTCCACTTCCGGAAGCCTTATAGGTTGCAGTCTTATGAATATAATCATCTAGTGCAGTTTTCTGATTTTCACTTGGCCAGAAAGTAATAATTAACCATAAAACGATAATAATAACGATGCCAATAATAAACCATTTAATTAATTTTCTTTTTTTCTCTTCTTCTAGTTCCATGGTATTCCCTCCTAACCAACATCTTCTTCTTCATTAGTTGAAGTTTCAACTTGATATCTAATAATTGAATACGATTTAGCATATTCAATCAGTTCTACTTCACCGGTTGTCAAATCAAAGTTAAACTCATATACAAACTCTTCATCACTAATAAAGAATCCTTTATAATTCGTATCGCTTAAAACATAAGTTTTTTCATAATACGTAATATCTTCTTCTGTTAAGCGTTTTTCTGATAAGGCTTCTTGATAATTATTTTGTAATTGCATTAACATATTACGGCTAACATTTGCCTTGGTCTGTTGCAAGTTGGAAACCGGGGCGATATATTCTACTTGATAATAAGAGACAACACAATAGATGACGATGGCTATGATGATAACTGCAATCACTGCTGCAATAATAATTTTTTTCTTTTTATCTAATTTCACATTAACCTCCCACTTTCTTTATCTTGCCGCATACGTCCAATAATTAGTAGCCCAAGCATCTATTTGATTAATTGTAAAACCTTGAGTATTTTCATCTTGACGATAGTAATTAGGATTGTTGACATAAATTTTACCACTATCATCAATTCCGCGTAAAACAATAAAGTGACCACCGCTACTAAAAAGTCCTCCTGAATATCCAGATTCCGGTCCTCTAGCTAAAACTACCCGGCCTTCTTTTAAAGCGTTAACCACAGAACTAGCACTGTTAGTTGATGATACCGATAAATTATAATCATTAGCTATCTGTATGGCTAAACTGTGTCTCATACCACTACCCGGTTGAAAATAACTGTCTTTATATCGATTGACAACACTGGTTGGTGTAATTTCGCTTCCCGTAAGATAAGTTAAAATCATGGCTACTGATGTAAATCCACAACCAGAATCAGCGACTGTCTCTGAACTATTAAAGCTACCCCAATCACAGTTTGGATTATTTTGATAGTAAATCGGTACCCTTTGTCCTCCTGTTAAAACTTGTGCTTTACAAGATGCCGGATTGTAAGAGCCTGCATCACCTTTATTATCGCCAGTACCTCCACTTTCACCTGTTGTATTACCATAATACTTTTCTAATAATGCCAAATCACTACTCAACGATCCGTTAGTAGAAGAAGACCAAGCGCCAAAAATTGGTTGTTCAAGCTGCTCATTTTTCTTATCAGCATAATTCCAACAAGCAGAAATACTAAAACTATTACCTGGAACTAAATTTATTACCAAATCTGTTAACCATGGTAA
>CALVUW010000017.1 GCA_944363695.1 uncultured Bacilli bacterium
ACTTCTATAGAGACCAAAGAAGATATTCTTGTACCAGGTAGTGCCATAGAAAGTTGGGATGTATCAGAAGCAGGAGATGGAAGTGTTATTGCTTACCTAGAAGATGATGGCAGCGGGAATAGTACTTATAAACTAACGATAGGAGGAGATGGATCCTTAATCGCTCCTACTGATTGTAACTTTCTGTTTAGTAACTTTACGAATGTAACCACTATAGATCTTTCAAGTTTAGATACCTCTCAAACTACTAGTATGAGTGATATGTTTTTATCTACCAGTACTTTAACAGAGTTAGATATTAGTAACTTTGATACATCGAAGGTAACGAATATGGTACGAATGTTTAGTGGAAGTGGTTTAACAAATTTAGATGTATCAAATTTTAATACATCAAATGTCACGGCTATGCAAGAAATGTTTCGAGGCATAAAAGTAACGGATTTAGACTTAACAAACTTTGATACGGCAAACGTCACAAATATGGGTGGGATGTTTTCTCAATGTAGTCAATTAGAAACATTAGATCTTAGTAGTTTTGATACATCAAATGTAACTTCTATGGCCTCTATGTTTACTAATAGTTATGCGCTAGAAGAACTAGATTTAACAAGTTTTAACACTTCAAATGTAACCAACATGTCAAATATGTTCATTTCTTGTACTTCCTTAACGTATTTAAATGTTAGTAGTTTTAATACTTCTAAAGTCACGACTATGGTAAGTATGTTTCGAGATTTATATGTAATAAAAGAGCTAGACTTAACAAATTTTGACACATCAAATGTAACGAATATGGCTAGTATGTTTACTAATAGTTATGCACTAGAAGAATTAGATTTAACTAGTTTTAACACTTCAAATGTAACAAATATGAGTAGTATGTTTTATGGAACGAGTAGCCTAACAGAAATACGAGTTAGTAACTTATGGGATATGTCATCAGTAACCAGTGCAGATGTTATGTTTGAACGAAGTGGTGTTAGTAGTGTTACTGTGGTGTAAAAGTCAAATAAAAAGGAACAGGTCTAGCTGTTTCTTTTATTGGGTTAATTTTTGAAATATAGTATTGATATCTTCTACATCACGGCTATGGCATGTGTGGACTTTGTCGTTAGCGTACCGTGGTATTAAGTGAATATGAAAATGTGGTACTTCTTGTCCATAATTATTATTTTGCATCATAGTTAATCCTTTAACATCTAATTTTTCTTGTAGTAGAGGATATAGCTTTTTTTGAATGATTTCTGCCATATAACTAATGGTAGATGGGTCCATATCCATAATTGTTTCATGATGTGTCTTTGGAATGACTAACATATGACCATTCGCGACTGGATTAATATCTAAAAAAACTTTAATTTTATCATCTTCATAAATTGTATTAGTTGGTACTTCACCTTTAATCATTTTACAAAATAAACATTCTTTCATTATCTTTCTCCTTCTGTGTTCATCATATCATACTTTTGTGCATAAAATTTATTTTTTTCAGCGATAAGTTGTAAAGTCTCTATATTATCAGTAGTGGGGCAGGTGACGGTATATAAATGACTATCTTTTAAATTGTGATTGGTTAGTAATAGAATTTGTTGGTCTTCACTGTATTGATTTAAAGTAGCAAAAGAGAGGATACAATCTTGATATATGGTACTAGCAAATACTTTGTTCCATTCTTCTTGTAATTGTTTTTGCCGCTTTTCTAGTACAGATTTACCTTCTATATAGTCTTGTTGATAGGTATCGATGATTTTTTTCTTTTTGTAGTTCACCTGAAACGAAAGTTCCGGATATGTTTGGTCGGTATAAGTAATACTATAAGAATTATTATCAAAATGATAGGCTAGGTCACTAGCTTGTAAATCGTGATTAGCAAAATTTTCTTGGGCGTAATCTTCTATTTGTTTTTTGATATTTCCTCTTACAAAAATATTGCCTCGTTCATGGATGATAATAAATCCGAATAGTAAAATAATGATAAATGTAAATATCGCTTGGCCTATCATCAACTTGTGTGCTTGTTTCATTCTACCACCTAATAATATTATAAGCGCATCATTGTCCCAAAAGCAATTGTATGCTATAATATGAAATGATTTAAACAAGTTTTTTTGACAAAAAAATGATTGTTTTGATCCTATGATAGGAGTAGGTGAAATAAATGTTAGAAATAGATAATCTTACAGTGGCAATTCAAGAGAATGAAGAACAGGTGTTAAAACATCTTTCATTAACAATTAAGCCAGGAGAAGTCCATGCTATTATGGGACCTAATGGTGTTGGTAAGAGTACGTTATCTAAAGTCATTATGGGGCATCCTGATTATCAGGTGTTAGAAGGAAGTATTCGCTATCAGGGGCAGGATATAACGTCTTTAGCAACGGATGAGAGAGCACGCCTTGGTATTTTCTTGCTAATGCAAGACCCAGCTGTCATAGAAGGTGTTACTAATAGTGAGTGTATTCGTACGGCTTTAAATGAAAGAAGTGATAAACCAGTTAACCTTTATCAGTTTATTAAGCAGATGAATGAGAAAATGGATAGTCTACACATGGATAAGACTATGATGCATCGCTTTGTTAATCAAGGCTTTTCTGGTGGTGAAAAGAAAAAAAACGAAGTGTTACAATTAAGCATGTTAGAACCTGATTTTATTATATTAGATGAACTAGATAGTGGACTAGATGTTGATAGTTTGAAATTAGTCTGTCAAAAGTTACAGGACTATAAACAAGAGCATCCTAATTGTAGTATGTTGATTATTACGCACTATGCTCGGGTATTAGATTTATTAAAACCTGATTATGTCCATCAAATGATGGAAGGGGCTATTGTCAAAACGGGTGATATTACGTTAGCCTATGATATTGAAAAAACTGGTTATCATGGGATAAATGAAATAAGAAAGATGATGACGGATGAATAAACTAATAGTAGATAATCAATTACAACAAAAGAATACAACGAACATGATAACCGTAGCAGAGGATAGCCTACTCATCTTTGCGCAACCAACGGATCCTATTTATCTTTTGATTACTAACTCATTAACTTTAGAAATCGAATGCCATGCTCAAGTCACTTTATATATTTTTAATCCGTCTTATGATGTATCCATAAAAGTTCATTTGCAAGACCAAGGTCACTTAGATAGTTATGTTAGTTTGGTTGCCAATCATCTTATGCATACGGATATTACCATTTGTCATGAAACGAAGAAAACGATTAGTAATTTATTTTGCCATGGCATCAGTTATGGTCAAGGGGATTTACGGCTAACGGTAAATGGTATCGTTCCAAAGACAATAGCAGGATGTACTTGCAATCAGACAAATCAGTTAATTAATTTTCAGGATGCGAAGAGTAGTATTGAGCCTAATTTATGGATTGAAGAATATGATGTTATCGCTAATCATGCCGCCTATATTGGTAGTTTTCTAAAAGAAAACGTGTTTTATTTACAAACAAAAGGCTTGAAAATAGTGACAATTTATCAGCTGCTATCAAAAGCATTTTTGTATCAAACGAGTCAAAACGAGCAGTATCAGCAGCGAATAGATGATGCTTTACTGAAAATATTTGCTAAGGAGGTGAAAGAATGAATCGAGAAGATTTTCCTATTTTAGAGTCAGGATTGATTTATTTTGATAATGGTGCAACTACTTTAAAACCAAAACAAGTGATCGAAGCGATGGAAGATTATTATTACCACTATCCTGCTAATATTCATCGTGGTGATTATCAAATTTCTTTGCAAGCTAGTGATGCTTATGAAGAAACGAGAAATATTGTAGCTGATTTTATTCATGCTAACCATCCTAAAGAAGTTGTCTTTACCGCTGGGTCTACAGATAGCTTGAATCGTATTGTTTTTGGCTTTATGGCTGATTATTTAAATGAGGGGGATGAAGTATTAATCACCAAAGCAGAGCATGCCTCTAATGTTTTACCTTGGTTAGAACTTGCCAAACAAAAAAAGATCAAAGTCACCTTTATGCCATTAAATGCTAATCATGAATTAACATTAGATATTGTCAAGAAAAGTATTACTAAGCATACCAAAGTGATCTCTATTGCTGCTATTACCAATGTGGTGGGTGATATTCGTCCTATTCATGAGATTGGTAAACTAGCGGCTGCTAAGAATATTTTATTTGTCGTAGATGGTGCGCAGAGTGTAGCGCACATGCCAACAGATGTAGAAAAAGATCATATCGACTTTTTAGCATTTTCTGCCCATAAAATGCTTGGCCCAACTGGCGTTGGTGTTTTATATGCTAAAGAAAAATACCTAGAAGCGATGCGTCCCTTAACCTTTGGTGGTGGTATGAATCAATCATTTGAAGAAGATGGAAGCGTTGAATATAAAAGTATTCCCACGCGCTTAGAAGGTGGTACGCCACCGATTGCTGAAGTAATAGGACTTGGTGCGGCGGTTAAATATTTACAAAGTATCGGTATGGACAAAATTGCTAGTTATGAAGCGGATCTAAAAAAATATTTACTAGAACAATTGCGACCGTTAGAAGATATAATTTTATATAATGAAACGAGTCGTAGTGGTATTTTAGCTTTTAATATTGAAAGCGTCTTCAGCCAAGATACAGCGATTTATTTAGATCATTATCATATCTGTGTTCGGTCAGGTAATCATTGTGCAAAAGTTTTAAAAGATGAGATTAATATTAAGAATACGTGTCGTATTAGTTTTTACTTTTATAACACAAAAGAAGAAATTGATCAGTTAGTAACTGTTTTAAAAAATAGTGATGAATTATATAGAATTGTATTATAGGTGAGAAATATGGATAAAGAAATAAGACGAGAATTGATTTTAGATAATTATCAACATCCTTATCATAAAGGATTAAAAGATGATACTAGCTATATTCGTGCTAATACCAATAATGAATCTTGTATTGATAATATTGATATTCAATTAAAAATAGAAGAAGGAAAAGTAGTGGATGCTAATTTTGATGGGGAGGCATGTGCTATTTCGACTTCTGCCACCTCCATTTTTATGCAGAAAATTATTGGTAAAACCGTCGAGGAACTAAAAGAATTATTAGAAAATTATAAACATATGATCCAAGAGGAAGCATATGATGAGGAGCTATTGGAAGAATTAGTAGCATACAATGAAATTTATTTGCAGCCAAATCGTAAAAAATGTGCCTTATTACCGGCAGAAACAATTGAAAAAATTTTACAGCAACTATAGTCAAAGGTGGTGTTATCATGGAGGTAAAGGGATTATCAAAGGAAAATATATTAACGATTTCTAATATAAAAAAAGAACCAGATTGGATTAAAAATTATCGTTTAGCTGCATATGATGCTTTTTTAGCTTTCCCTGATAAACTTCCGTTTGGTCCTTCTTTTTCCTTGGATTTTTCGAAAATTACCTATTATAAATCCCAAGATGAAGCGATGGTAAGTGATTGGAATCAGATGTTAAAACCAATTCGCAGTGAACTAGAAGATTTGGGAGTAAAAGAAGCAGAAGCCAACCTTGGTGGTATGGGTATACAATATGAGAGTGAAGTTATTTATCATAATATGATTGAAGAATTAGAAAAGAAACATATTATTTTTACTTCCATTGAAGTGGCTTTACAAAAGTATCCAGAGATTGCTAAGAAATATTTTGGAAAGATTGTATCATTTCAAGAAAATAAATATGCAGCTTTAAATGGTAGTGTCTTTAGTGGTGGTAGTTTTATTTATGTGCCGCCGCATACTAAGCTTGATCGGCCCTTACAAAGCTATTTTAGGATTAATAGTAAAAGTATGGGTCAATTTGAACGTACTTTAATCATTGTGGATGATGACAGTGATTTACATTATATTGAGGGTTGTACTGCCCCAACCTATAGTGAAGCCTCTTTGCATGCCGCGGTGGTTGAGATTTATGTTGGAAAAGGTAGTCATTGTCGATATACTACTATTCAAAATTGGGCACCAAATGTTTATAACTTGGTTACCAAACGTGCCATTGTAGAAGAAGCTGGTAGTATGGAATGGATTGATGGTAATATTGGTAGTTATGTGAATATGAAATATCCTAGCTGTATTTTAAAAGGAGATTATGCTAAGGGAACTTGTATTACGATTGGAGTAGCTACTAATGATCAACAACAAGATACAGGTGCTAGAATGATTCATTTGGGAAAACATACGACTAGTCAAATTATTGCTAAGAGTATTGCTAGAAATGGTGGCAATGCAACTTATCGCGGAAAGGTTCGAATTGCTAGTAGTGCTGATCATGCCCTTAGTATGATTAAATGTGATAGCCTCATCTTGGATGAGAAAAGCAAGAGTGATACAATTCCTACTAATATTTGTGAAAACACGACCAGTACGATTGAACATGAAGCGACTGTTTCTAGAATTAGTGATGCGAATCTATTTTATTTGATGAGTAAAGGAATTACCAAAGAAAAAGCAGAAGAATTGATCATTTTGGGCTTTATTGAAAAATTTCGCGAAGAATTGCCAATGGAATATGCCGTAGAATTAAATCAACTATTAAAGAGAAATTTATAAAATAAAAATATATGATTGCAAAAAATAGTAAATAGAGTCATTTTTTAATAGAAGTTGTTGTCTAGAAAAGAGAAAATTTGTCATTTCTCTTTTTTGTGTTATTTTAAAAACCATGGTATGGTGTTAGCACGAAAGGAGAGTTTATGTTAAATAATTTAATACTTGTCGGAAGATTAACCAGGGAAATTCAAATTTATCAGACGGCAAATGGTCGCAAACTAGGTACAATATGTCTAGCGATTCCTCGTTCTTTTAAAAATGTAGAGGGTATGTACGAAACGGATTTTATTCACTGTATTCTATGGGAAGAAAAAGCAAAATTAGCTGCTGATTACTGTCATAAAGGAGATATTGTTGGAGTGAGAGGTCGCTTACAATCTAGAGTTATTACTACCTCGGAAGGTAAACGGCATATTTTAGAAGTCGTAGCCGAGCGCTTAACCTTTTTATCTAGTACAAAACCGGAGATGAGTCAAGTAGTGGCCGATGAACAAGTGGTCATATAGCTAGTTAATTCTTAGTTAACTTCAAACAAATTAATCTTATTACTCTTTATACTTAACATAAATAAGAGGTGAGTAATATGTTGCTAGGTAAACGTTTGAAAGAATTGCGGTTAAAACAAGGCTTAACCCAGAAACAATTAGGCGATTTAATAAATGTAACGAAGGTTAGTATTTGTTGCTATGAAAATGGCACTAGGACACCAACCCTAGATACGCTATTAGAGCTTGAAAAAGTATTTCAAGTCGATTTAGATTATTTGCTAGGAAATGATAAAACCGTTACCACGCCAACTAGAGAGCGAAAAGTAAAAATGGCCATGGAAGAAATCAAATTTATCGAAGAAATTCGCAAATATGATAAAGTCTATGAATTAATTATTGAAAATCCTAAACGTTGTGCTGAATTAATTGACAAGAAATTAAGATAATAAAGTGAATTGTGATGATTCACTTTGTTTTTTTCTAAAATTATTCTATACTATATATTAATAGTAAAGGGATGGTAAATGTGATACTAGATATTATTACAAAAAAACGATATGGACAAGTTTTAACGAAAGAAGAATTGGCCTATATTTTTAATGGCTATCTGCAAGGAGAAAAGACAGATTATCAAATAAATGCTTTCTTAAAGGCAATTTGTATTCAAGATATGGGTGATCAGGAGATTTTTGATTTAGTTGATATTTTTATTAAAAGTGGTGAAGTGATAGACCTTAGTTTTTTGCCAGTTCCGGTTGTAGATAAACATTCGACTGGTGGAGTAGGAGATAAAACAACCTTAATCATTGGTGCCATTGTGGCCAGTTGTGGTGTTCCTATCGTTAAAATGAGTGGACGAGGATTAGGATATACTGGAGGAACGATTGATAAGCTATTGTCAATTCCTGGCTTTCAAGTCGATTTATCATCAGAAGAAGTAAAGCAACAGGCTAAACAGGTGGGACTAGTAATCACCAGTCAAACTGCATCATTAACTCCACTTGATAAGAAAGTGTATGCCCTACGTGATGTTAGCGGTACCACTTCTTCTGTTGCTTTAATTGCTAGCAGTATTATGAGTAAGAAAATTGCTGGTGGTGCAGAAAAAATGGTTATCGATGTTAAAAGTGGGGAGGGTGCTTTATTAGAAGATCCTAAAGATGTTAATCGTCTATGTGAACTGATCGAAAAAATCGGTAGTTATTATCATAAAGAAGTACGAACTGTTGTGTCTTCTATGGATCATCCCCTAGGACAAACGGTAGGAAATGCTTTGGAAGTCTTAGAGGCTATTCGTGTCTTAAAAAATGAAGAACAGGGAGAATTATTAGAGACTTGTTTGACTTTAGCAACCAATATGATTGCTATGGGAAAATCTATATCAAATGAAGAAGCACGCCAGTTGGCATTAAACAGTTTGCAAACAGGAGCAGCTTGGCAAAAGTTTCAAGAATTTGTTAAAGCACAACATGGGAACTTAGAGCAATTGAGAATTCAAGCCCAAAAATATTATATCAAAGCAACCAAAGCAGGTACGATTCGTGCTATCCATGCCTTAGCAGCTGCTAAAGTCGCTTATATTTTAGGGGCAGGAAGAAAAGAAAAAGATGATCCGATTGATCCTAGTGCCGGTATTGTATTTGAAAAGAAAATTGGTGATAAGATAGAGCCGGGTATGATTTTAGCAACGTTATATACCAATCGACCATTGCCAGCACTAGATGTAGAGCACTTGTTTGAAATTGCTTGAAAAACGAATGGACATTTGATATACTTTAGGAGAAAGTAGGGTAAGAAAATGGCAAAGAAAAAAGTTGATACCAAATTAGAAATGGTAGAGCAGTATAATCAAGCATTGCGTGATATTAAGCGTTTTGGTTTGTTGGGTACCTTTTTTGTATTGATAATTACAGTGGTTAGTGGGTTTATTGTACCGAATCCATCTTATGCTTTATTAACAACCGATCCGATACCAGATTCCTTTACTTCCACGACTACAGAAGTCATGCTAGAAGAAATTGGTACGATTAGTATCCCAGCTAGTTTTACTGGTACTTATGAAAATGGAAGTTTAAGTGATATCTATTGTATTGAACATCGTCTAAATATGGCTAGTGATATCGTCTATAGCAAAGGAGCATCTGTTTTAACGGATTATCCAGGTCTAGTATATATTTTAGAAAATAACAATTTTAATACCGGTAATGCTAATTTAAATCACTACTTAACTCAAATTACAATTTGGTGGTATTTAGATCGTGTTAATGGTTATGATAATGATAAAAACTATATTGGTCCAACAGAAGTATGGGATCAAGAGGAAACGCTAGAAAGTGATAAATATAACGACCAAGGAGAATATCGCTTCTATAATAATTTATCTGTTTTGGATAAACAAGCGATCAACAATGATGAAGTGTATGGTCCGATGATTACGGATTTAGTTCTCAAAGCATTAGATTATACTGTACCAGAGACGACGTTGTTAAATGTTACGAATGCTAGTTCAGTAACCTATCATATCGTGGGAGATTATCTAGAAACAAGTGATATTGCTGTAACTTCTAATGATAATTTAGTATCCTATGAAGTCGTAGCAGATACAGGTAGTAATGTTGAAATTGTTGATAGTGCTGGTGTTGCCAAAACGACCTTTAGTGCTAATGAAACGTTCCGTCTACGAATTTCCATGAGTGCACTTGAGAATAATCATGCTGATTTAAATGTTCATATTGCGGGTACTTTTAAAAGATTAAATGGTTATTTTTATCAACCAGATGATAGTAATGCGCAACGTGTTGTCTTAGGACAAGCGCAAAATGAGACGCTATCTGATTATTTAGATCTTGATTATGATTTAGAAATGGGAACTGTAATCGTTCATAAACAAGACGCGCAAACAGGAGAACAAATCGCTGGTGCTACCTTAGTTATCACAGATAGTCAAGGGGTACAAGTAGCTAAGTTTACAACGAGTACATCTCCAGAAGAACTTGTCTTACCAGTTGGTAATTATACGATAACGGAAACAATTGTTCCGGATAATTATAATGTTGAAACGACAACGTATGATTTTGCTGTAACCAAAGATACAACGACAGAGGTAACTGTAAAAAATACAAAAGAAATCGTTGTACCAGATACTGCAATGGATGCAGCAGTAGTTTACGGTATTGGGGCTAGTATCATTATTATTGGTGTTATCTTAATCATAATCGCGGTGAAACCACAGCATGACAAGAAGAAATAATTATAAAAGCCGACTTATCTTGGTTGGCTTTTTTATCCTAATAGTAGGACTTGCTGTTTTCCTATTTACGCCTTTAAAAAGAGTAAAGGAAGAAGTATTTAATGATATGCGTTTAGCGATTTATCAGCAGCAGATCAATCAAGATAATGATGCCCTAAAGAATATAGATAGTAATGACATTAGTTCCATTTCAGGAGATGTGACGGTTGAAGAAAATCCAGAAGCCTATATGTATGTAGGAGAATTATCGATACCAAGTATTCAGTTGAAACGTGGCTTTGTATCGAAAGATTCCGAATATAATAATATTAATTATAATATTCAAATCGCCAAAGAATCTGATTATCCATCGGTTAGAAATGGCAATTTTATTCTGATGGCTCACTCAGGAGATGCCGCTATTTCTTTCTTTGATTCTTTATACAAATTACAACTAGGCGATGTGGCAACTGTTAGTTATCAAGCTAAGGCCTATTACTATCGATTAGTCAAAATGTATGATGTAGAAAAAACGGGAAAAGTTGCCATTTATCGTGACTATGATAAAAGAACTTTAACACTTATTACTTGTACACGTAATAATGCAAATAAACAAAGTATTTATATCTTTGAAGAAACCAATGAATAAAGAGGTGGCCTAATGGAATTAAGCATTATCGATAAGATTTTGACGTTTTTGCAAACAATCTTTTCGTCCTTTCTCACAATCGAGTTATTAATTGTTTTTGTCGTTATTTATTTGTTTTTGCATTTTAATCATAAAATAAATAATAAAAAGATTAAATTCTTAATATGTGGTTTAATTTTATTCATCGTTTGTATTTGCTTCTTCCTATTTCAACAGGACATTGGTTATGTATTTTCTAGTATTGTCAAAGTTATTATGCAATGTTTTTATTTTCCAAATATCATTTTTTATTTTACGACGGTGTTACTCAGCTTTATTTGTTTATGTTGGACGGTTTTTGCATCTTATCCAAAAAATCGCAAAATCATTCAGTATATATTATTATTAACCCATTTATATTTATTTACAGTCTTTGCTACGATTTGTTATCAAGAAGAACTATCACTAATTAATACCGCTAATATTTATCAATATGATTCATTATTTGTTATTGTACAAGTTAGTCAATGTATCTTTATTCTGTTTTGGATATATCAGCTTTCTTATCGGTTATATAAGCGTTTTCATCGTCCCGTTGAAAAAAAATGATGAGAGTGCTATAATGGATAGGAAATGAGGTTAATTTATGAAAGAAAAGCTTACTAACATAAAAGACAAAGCCAGTAAGACTTTTAAGAAGATAAAAGAAGAACATGCAATTAGAGAAGCGATTAAAAATAATCAACTGTTTATTGTCTTTGTCCTTGTTTGTGTAATTAATTCTACTATGCTTCGTTTTGTAACGATGCCTACAGCGGAAAATTATCTTGCTATTAAACCAATTATAGCTGATACTGCCATTGTTATTATGATTGGTTCTTTTTCCTATTTATTTAAAAATAAGAAACGGTATACCTATCTATTAATTTGGGCAATTATTTTTACAGCGATTTGTATGATTAATTCTATCTATTATACGTTTTATACATCTTTTGCTAGTTTTTCTATGCTATCTTTGGCTCAATTTATCGCACCAGTTGGTGATGCCGTGGTAGAAAATGTTTTGCAATTAAAAGACTTATTATACTTAATACCACTTATTTTCTTTATTTTCTTTTATCATCATTTGGTAAAGAAAGATGCTTTTAAAAAATATAGTAAACCAGTTCGTAAAAAGAAATGGTTGCATTCACTTGCTACTGGCGCTATTATTATGGTTGTTTTTGTATTATCATTAACAGGTTTAGAAGTAGGCCGCTTTATGAAACAATGGAATCGTGAATATATAGTCATGCGTTTTGGTATTTATCTATATCAAGGTAATGATTTAGTAAAGAGTGTACAACCAAAAATTACCGCTATGTTTGGTTATGATAAAGCGAAAAAGTCATTTGAAGAATATTTTGCTGATAAGAAAGAGACAGCCGATTATACGAATGAATATACTAATATTTTGGAAGGAAGAAATGTAATTGTGATTCATGCTGAAAGCTTACAGGATGTTGCTTTAAATCGTACCTTCAATGGTCAAGAAGTAACGCCGAATTTGAATCGCTTGATTAAAGAGGGTTTGTTTTTCTCTAATTTCTATTCTCAAGTTAGTGTTGGAACCAGTAGTGATACAGAATTAACCTTTAACACTAGTTTAATGCCTACGCAAAATGGTACTGCTTTTGTTAGTTATTTTGATCGTACGTATAATAGTATTCCAAAGTATATGAAAGAAAAGGGTTACTATACGTTTAGTATGCATGCTAATAATGCGGATTTCTGGAATCGGAGAACTATGCATGAATCATTGGGCTATGATAAGTTCTATAGTAAGGAAACTTATGATGTTACAAGTGATAATGTGATTGGTCTAGGCTTATCGGATAAAGAATTCTTTGCTCAATCTATTGAAAAATTGAAACAAATTAATGAAGAACATGAAAAATTCTATGGAGTATTAATTACTCTAACCAATCATACGCCGTTTTCTGATACTGATAAATATGGTGAATTTGATGTAGATATTAAAGAAACGATTACGAATGAAGATGGTACTACTACAGAAATTTCTCATCCATATCTAGAAGGTACTAAACTTGGTAATTATTTTAAATCTGTGCATTATGCCGATGCAGCTTTAGGTGAATTCTTTACTGCTTTAGATGAAGCTGGTTTATTAGAAAATACCGTCGTTATCTTATATGGAGACCATGATGCT